>NZ_JARWCR020000006.1:0-195987 GCF_029846695.2 Bradyrhizobium nivariense
CGGCAGCAGAACGACTGGGGATCGCATGCCCAGACGGACAAGCCGTGGAAGGGCAATCCGGAGAAGGAGCAAAAGTCGGGCGAAGTAAAACCCGACCTCGAGAAGTGGCAGGAGACGAAGACACTTTTTTTTTTGAGGGAGCGGAGAGAAGAATAGAGAGGCTGGGGTCTCGTGGGCTCGGAGATGTGTATAAGAGACAGGGACGACCCTCGCCTGCGCCCACGGCAACGCCGGCTCCGACACCTGCTGCTCCCGCAGCGCGCCCGGCGACGCCTGCTGCCCCAACCGCCACGCCTGCTCCGACAGCAACCCCTGCGCCGACCGCAACGCCGGCTCCGGGCAGCACGCCGGGTACGCCACCGACTGGCCGCCCCGGTGCACCGCCCCCTGGCGGACGTCCTGGCGCGCCTCCGGCTGCAGGCTCACCTGCTCCAGGCGCCACGCCTGCACCGACCGCCACGCCGGCCCCCGGTGGCGCTCCGACGCCGCCGTCCGGACGTCCAGGTTCGGCTCCCGCGCCCGGCGCAACCCCGGCCCCGACAACGACGCCGGCCCCCGGTGGCGCCGTGACACCGCCCCCGGGACGCCAGGGCGGCGCGCCTCCTGCTGGTGCGCCCGCTGCCGGAACTCCGCCGACCCAGCCGCAGGCAGGCGCCCCGCCCCGGCCACCGGCTCCCCCCGCCGGCGCTGCGGCACCGAGCACCGTCCCGGGCTCCGCGGCCGCGACGCCGCCGCCCGACAGGGCGCAATTCGCTCACCCGACCGTCGCTCCCGCGTTCCGGACTGCGCCTACGGTCGCAGCGCCGCTGCCGCCGCCGCCGCGTCCGCCACAGCGCGACCTGACACCGCTCGCGATCGGTGCAGGCGTGGTCGCCGGTGCCGTGATCGGCGCCACCATCGCCGACTACCGCAACCAGCGACGCGAGTCCGTCGAAGGCGGCCGCACCGTCTACACCGAGCCGGACCGCATCATCATCCGCGATCCGGGTGGGCAGACCTACGTCCGCGGCAACGATCTCTATCGCTTCCGCTATGGCGCCCGCGACATCCGCACCGAAACTGTCGGCGCCGATACCCGCACCGTGGTGATCCGTCCCGACGGCAGCGAGATCGTTACTGTTGTCGGTCCGGACGGTCGGCTGCTGCGTCGAATCCGCAGGGACCCCGGCGGGCGCGAGATCATCATCATCGACAACAGCTATCGCGATCCGCAATCGGTCGGGGGGTTCTATGTCGATGCGCCGCCGCCAGTCGTGAACATTCCCTACGATCGCTATATCGTCGACGCCGACGAAGCGTCGCCGGACGTGATCTACCAGACGATGGTGGCGCCGCCGGTGCAACGGATCAACCGTCGCTACACGCTCGACGAGATCCGCTACAGCCCCAATGTTCGCATGCAAATGCCGAGCATCGACCTCAACACGATCAACTTCGAGACGGGATCGTGGACCATCCCACCGGACCAAGCGGCGAAGCTGCAGTCGATCGCCGACGGTCTCAACCGTGCGATTCAGGCCAACCCGCGCGTGGTGTTCCTGATCGAAGGTCACACCGACGCGGTCGGCAACGACGTCGACAATCTGTCATTGTCGGATCGTCGTGCCCAGTCCGCGGCCGAATTGCTGACCCAGCAATTCGGTGTGCCGTCTGAGAACCTGACGTCGCAGGGCTACGGCGAGCAGTACCTGAAGGAGCAGACGCAAGGACCGAGCGCGATCAACCGGCGCGTCACCGTCCGCAACATCACGCCGTTGCTCAACGGCGGCCAGGCCTCGCTGCCGCCGCCCCCGCCCGGCACCGCCCCGCCGCGCTGAGGCGAAGCACAAAATGCAAAATGGCCGGGAGCGATCCCGGCCATTTTTTTGCCTCGTAGCCCGGATGGAGCGAAGCGTAAGCCGGGTTCTATCGGCTTGGTTAGAAAGTCCCGGATTTCGCTTCGCTCCATCCGGGCTACGAGTGCGTCAGTCCTTGTCGTTCTCGAGCCGGAAGATCTGCGAGCCTTCACTGCCCGACAACAGGCCCGTGTCGGTGTACAGCTTCAGCTTGGCACGGGTATCGTTGATGTCGAGATTGCGCATGGTGAGCTGACCGATGCGATCGGCCGGTGTAAACGCCGCGTCCTCGACCTTCTCCATGCTGAGCCGCTCCGGCGCATAGGTGAGGTTGGGGCTCTCGGTGTTGAGGATCGAGTAGTCGTTGCCACGGCGCAGCTCGAGCGATACCTCGCCGGTGACGGCGCGCGCGACCCAGCGCTGCGCGGTCTCGCGCAGCATCAGGGCCTGCGAATCGAACCAGCGGCCCTGATAGAGCAGGCGGCCGAGACGCATGCCGCTGATGCGGTACTGTTCGATGGTGTCCTCGTTGTGGATGCCGGTGACGAGGCGCTCATAGGCGATGTGCAGCAGCGCCATGCCGGGCGCCTCGTAGATGCCGCGGCTCTTGGCCTCGATGATGCGGTTCTCGATCTGGTCGCTCATGCCGAGGCCGTGACGGCCGCCGATGGCGTTGGCTTCGAGGAACAGCGCGACGGGATCGGAGAAGGTCTGGCCGTTCAGCGCGACCGGCTGGCCCTCCTCGAAACGCACCACGACCTTCTCGGCCTTGACGTTGCAGTCGTCGCGCCAGAACGGCACGCCCATGATCGGGTTGACGATCTTGATGCCGCTGTCGAGGCTCTCGAGATCCTTGGCTTCATGCGTGGCGCCAAGCAAATTGCTGTCGGTCGAATACGCCTTCTCGGCGCTCATCTTGTAAGCAAAACCCTGGGCGGTCATGAACGCCGACATCTCGGCGCGGCCGCCGAGCTCGTCGATGAATTGCTGGTCGAGCCAGGGCTTGTAGATGCGCAGGCCGGGATTGGTCAAAAGGCCGTAGCGATAGAACCGCTCGATGTCGTTGCCCTTGAAGGTCGAGCCGTCGCCCCAGATGTTGACGCCGTCTTCCTTCATGGCCGCGACCAGCATCGTACCGGTCACGGCGCGCCCGAGCGGCGTCGTGTTGAAATAGGTGATGCCGCCGGTCGAGATGTGGAAGGCGCCGGACTGGATCGCGGCAATGCCTTCGTGGACGAGCTGCGTGCGGCAATCAACGAGCAGCGCCTTCTCCGCACCGAACTCCATCGCCTTGCGCGGGATCTCGTTGTAGTCGGCTTCATCCGGCTGGCCGAGATTGGCGGTATAGGCGTAGCAGCGCGCGCCCTTCTGCTTCATCCAGAGCAGCGCCGCGCTGGTGTCGAGACCGCCCGAAAAAGCGATGCCGACTTTTTCACCCTTGGGCAGGCTTTTCAGGATCGTGGTCATGGCGCTTCCAATCGGGTCTCAAAGGGCTGATGTGAGGGCGGGTTGACCGCGCGAATATCAAATTTCGCACGCCTCGGCACCCATTTAATGGCTCAGATCGACGGCTCGGTACCCGTCTTGCGGCCGAACAGGCGCTGGCGAAGCCGGTAGGCGGGCCAGTTCAGCCGGGTCAGGGCGGCATCGACCGCCTCGTCCGAAAACCGGGTGCGCGGCCAGCGGTAAATCAGCGCGTAGGCAAACCAGATCACGACGAAGGTGACGAGGCCGGCGATCGAGACATCGGTGAAGAAATGGCCGCCGAAGGCCATCCGCAGCCCTGATGTCACGAGGCCGAACACCACGGCTCCGGCATAAGCGAGCGGCCGCCACGCCGGCGGCGCCAGTGCAGCTGGTGCCAGCGTCCAGAACGCGGTGGCGCCCTCGCCCGAGAAAAACGAGCAGTTGCGCGCGCAGTCGCCGCGCGGATCCCACCACGGCACGAATTGCTGGTCGCCGGCAAACTGCGTCACGACCACCGGGCGCGGCCGGCCCCAATAGGTCTTGAAGGTGAGATTGGTGAGTATGCCGGCCGACATGATGATCGTGACCAGCAGGAAGACGATCGCGCGCCCCGATACCATCAGCGGGCGGTCGGGCCGGAACATCTTGACCACAAGTGCGATCAGCGGAGGCAGCACGAACGCCCAGGCGACCCACATCGCGGCATCGCGCGCGAAGCCGGCCCAATCGTTCAGCTTGAGCGGAAACGTCTTGGTGTCAGGGTCGAAGAACAGCGCGGCGAGCTTGAGATCGAGCTCGGGATAGAGGCCGAAAACGACGCCGATCACGAGCCACAGCGCCAGGGCGATGAAGAGTCCGGTCCGGTTCATGGCGCGCGGTTTAGCCGAGTGGGGCGGGGATGAAAACCCCGGAATCGGCGCGACTCATCGCGCATCCGGCCGCGACTGTGACGGCAGCGGCGGAGGCGGATTGCGCGGGGGCGGCGGATTGCGCCAGGCGCCGGCATTGCGACCGGCGATCAGCCAGTAGACGACACCGGCGACGATGCCGGCACCGGTCATGATCTCCAGGTGACGCCGCACGATCCCTTCGAACTGCAACGTCTCGGAGTGAAAGGGGACGAGGCCGAGATAGCAGGCGAGCCCCACGAGGCCGCCGCCGACGGCATAAGCGAGCGCACTGCGGATATAGAGCGCTTCGGTGATCGCGACGATCACCGCCGCCGGCACCAGCGCAAAACCGGAGACGAAGATGAAGCCGAAACCAAGCAGGATGTCGATCGTGCCCTGATCGACGGGACCGGCGCCAAGATCGGCGAATTCCGGAAACAGCAGCGCGACGACGACGATCATGCCGCCGACGAAACAGGCGGCGAGAAAGCCGATGAAGATGACGATGAGGCGGCCGATCAGGGACATGACGCCAAAACCACCGTCATTGCGAGGAGCTCGCGACAAAATTGCGTAGCAACTTTGCGCTGATGCGACGAAGCAATCCAGACTGCTTCCGCGGTGACATTCTGGATTGCTTCGCTTCGCTCGCAATGGCGAGGAGGCGAGAGCGCTAACATGATCGCTAGTCCGTCATCGCCATGGCGCGCAGCGCCTGGCGTTCCCTGGCGGAGAGCTTTTCGGTCTCCGACTTCAGCTGGCCGCAAGCCGCCAGGATGTCGCGGCCGCGCGGGGTGCGCACCGGCGAGGAATAGCCGGCGTTGAAGATGTATTCGGAGAACTTTTCGATCTGGTCCCAGTCCGAACATTCATAGGCCGTGCCGGGCCAGGGATTGAACGGGATCAGATTGATCTTGGCGTGAATACCCTTGAGCAGCTTCACCAGCAGCTTGGCGTCGTCGAGCGAATCGTTGACGCCCTTGAGCATCACATATTCGAAGGTGATGCGGCGCGCGTTCGATGCGCCGGGATAGTCGCGGCAGGCCTGCAGCAGTTCGGCGATCGGATATTTGCGGTTGAGCGGCACCAGCTCGTTGCGCAGCTCGTCGCGCACCGCATGCAGGGAGATTGCGAGCATCACGCCGATCTCCTCGCCCGCGCGCACGATGTTCGGCACCACGCCCGAGGTCGACAGCGTAATGCGGCGGCGGGAGATGCCGATGCCTTCATTGTCGCCGACGATCAGCAGCGCATCGCGCACCGCGTCGAAATTGTAGAGCGGCTCGCCCATGCCCATCATCACGATGTTGGTGACACGACGCGTGCCGTCCTCGCGATCGGCCCAATCATTCAAACGATCCCGCGCGACCATCACCTGTCCCACGATCTCGCCGGCGGTGAGATTGCGCACTAGGCGCTGCGTGCCGGTGTGGCAGAAGGAGCAGTTCAGCGTGCAGCCGACCTGGGAAGACACACACAGCGTGCCGCGATCGGTTTCGGGGATGTAGACGCACTCGACTTCATGCGCCCGCTCGACATTGTCGCCGCTCGGCAGCCGCAGCAGCCATTTGCGGGTGCCATCGTTGGAGATCTGCTCGGCCACAACTTCGGGCCGGTCGACGGTGAAGCGCTCGGCGAGTGAGCCGCGGATCGTCTTCGAGACCGACGTCATCTCGTCGAAATTCTGGGCGCCGCGGAAATAGATCCAGTGCCACAGCTGCTGCACGCGCATCTTGCGCTGCCCGGGCGCGACGCCGATCTCGCCGAGGCAATCGGCAAGCTCGCTGCGCGACAGGCCGATCAGCGACGGCTTGGCCGGCGGCACATAGGTTTCGAGCGGAGTCTTCTCCAGCAGTGTTGCGTTGTGCGGCTCGGTCGTCGGTTGCATCGGTTGCCTGAGGTTGCTGCTGTCTCGTCATGCCCGGGCTTGTCCCGGGCATCCACGTTCTTTTTCCGCCTGCGGTTACCGCGTGGATGGCCGGAACAGGCCCGGCCATGACGACTGAAATTGTGGAACCGCCTCTATATAGCAACCGGAATTGCCGATTGCGACCTTATCGACCGCAGGCTTAACGCCTGCAATCCTGGGAGATCCGGTCAAGCGCCTGGGCGAGGCCCTTCAGCGAGAAGGTGTCGGTCGTCTCGGTTCCCTTCGACGAGACGCCCTTGACCACGAGATCGGCGGATTTGCGCATGGCCTCCACCATCCGCTCTTCCTCGGCCGCGTTCTTGATCCAGAGGCCGTCGCCCTGCGAGTACATGGCGAAAGCCGCGCCGCCGACCTCGACCGAGGATTCCGAGCCCGGCTTCAGCGCATAGCCAATCATGACCGAGACTTCGTTGTTGACCTTCTCCGCCGGACGGGTGGAGACGAAGGCATAGGCAGGATCGCGGGGCCGATTCGGCGGGTTGGTCTTCGACGACGACGGCTTGGCCAGCGCGAAGCAGACCTTTTTGCCGTTGGGCGTGGCCGAATAGGCACCCCAGGTGCCGAACTGGCCGATCAGGGTTGGCTCGGCGCCGCCCGCAACCGCCGCAGCCGGGGCCATCGGCTTGCTCTCTGGCTTTGCAGCCGTCTTCCCAGTTGTATTGGCCCCAGGCGCAGCCGATTTCGGCGCAGTCTCTTTCGCTGCAGCCTTGGGCGCCGGTTGCGCCGTCTGTGCCCGTGCGGAATTGGTGATTCCACAGGCTGCCACGCCAGTCATCAAAGCTAAAATCAGCACCCGCCACATGCTGGAGTGGTTCCCTCAATATTGTGACTGGAAGATGGCCCGGCCGCGCGTTGTCCCTGCGGCAGGGATAGCCGGGAAACTCCAATTTGGGAAGGCAGTTAGCGAAGGTCGCGATGACTAGGCTTTGGATCGCGCGGCGCGCTGCTCCGACCATTGCGCATCTGTCCAGCGCAACAAATCCTCGGCGCCGGAACTGCGCAAATGGGCGCCACCGTCGATCACCACCATCTCGCCGTTGATGTAGCCGGCACGGTCGGAGACCAGAAAGCTGGCGAGGTCGGCAAGCTCGCTGTGCTCGCCGGTGCGCCCCATCGGGTTGCGCGCGGCCCACCCCTCGTCGCGATCCTCGGGGCGAAGCTGCCCCGATGCGCCGGCGGTCGGGAACGGTCCCGGCGCGATCGCGACGGTGCGGATGCCTTTCGGGCCCCACTCGACCGCAAGACTCTTGGTCATCGCCAGCACCGCCGACTTCGCCATCGCCGAGGGAACGGTGAAGGCGCGGCCGGTGATGGTCGAGGTCGAGAGGATCGAGAGCACGACGCCGCCATGCCTGCCCTCGATCCAGCGCTTGCCGGCGGCAAGCGTGCAATACATCGCGCCATGCAGGGTCGGGGCGAGGATCGCGTCCGCGGCGCGGAATGAGAGATGCTCGCTCTGCGCGATGAAGGTCGCAGCGGCATTGTTGACGATAATATCGAGCGGCGCCTCGCGCCAGATGGCATCCATCATGCTCTCGACGGCGGCGCCGTCGCGGATATCGCAAGCGATGGTTGTAACCTTGCCGCCGGTCTCTTCGCGCAGCTCGCTCGCCGTCGCTTCCAGCCGATCGAGCTTCCGGCCGCAAATCACGAGCTCCGCACCGAGCGCGAGGAAACGGCGCCCCATCGCGGCGCCGAGGCCCGAGCCGCCGCCGGTGACGAGGATGCGCTTGTCCCTAAGCAGACTCGTTTCAAACATCGTTTGAATCCTTCTCCGCGGATTTGGGCGTTGCGAGGATAGGCCAGTGCATGGTCTCTGACAAAGAAACCGGATTGTGGCCCGTGCCTAAATCCGGCAGAAACGGGCAAACTATAATCCCGCTCGAAACGCCCAAGGTGCCGCCATGAAAGCCATCCTCTGCTCGCAATATTGCCAGCCCGACGATCTCGTTCTGGCCGACGTGCCGGATCCGGTGGCCGGTCCCGGCGAAGCGGTGATCGCGATCAAGGCGGCGGCGCTGAACTTCTTCGACATCCTGATGATCCAGGGCAAGTACCAGGTCAAGCCGCCGTTCCCGTTCTCGCCGGCCGCCGAAGTTGCGGGCGTGATCGAGAGCATCGGCCCCGGCGTGACTGACGTGAAGGTCGGCGACCGCGTCGTCGCTTCCTGCGGCCACAACGGCGCGCGCGAAAAGATCGCGCTGCCGGCGGCATCGATCGTGAAGATTCCCGACAATCTCGACTATGACCGCGCGGCCGGCATCATCATCATCTACGGCACCGCGCTGCATGCGCTGGAAGATCGCGCGAGCCCGAAGCCGGGCGAAACGCTCGCGGTGCTCGGTGCCGCCGGCGGCACCGGTCTAGCGGCCTGCGAGCTCGGCAAGCTGATGGGCCTGAAGGTGATCGCCTGCGCCTCGTCGGACGAGAAGCTCGAATTCGCGAAGGCGCATGGCGCCGAGCTGACGCTGAACTACGGCAAGGAAGATTTAAAGGAAGGCTTGCGAAAACTCACCGGCGGCAAGGGCGTCGACATCATCTTCGATCCCGTGGGCGGCGCCTATGCCGAGCAGGCGCTACGCTCGATTGCCTGGGAAGGCCGCTTCCTCGTGATCGGCTTTGCCGCCGGCGACATTCCAAAGATGCCGCTGAACCTCGCACTGCTGAAGGGCTGCGACATCCGTGGCGTGTTCTGGGGCGCATGGACGCGCCTCAACCCGGCCAAGAACCGCGCCAATCTCGAGAAGCTCGTGAAGTGGACAGCGGAAGGAAAGATCTCCTCGCATGTCGATCGCGTCTTCCCGCTGGCACAGACCGCCGACGCGCTGAAGGTGCTCGCGGGACGTCAGGCCATGGGCAAGGTGATCTTGCATCCGTGAGGTGATGCAATGGCGAAGACTCCCTCCGCAAGTCGTCCTGGCGAAAGCCAGGACCCATACCGCGGAATCGGTAGCGTTCGGTCGCAATACCGAACGACGAGTCTTCGCCAAAGGACTTGCTGGGCAATGGGTCCTGGCTTTCGCCAGGACGACATTGGAGCGTGCTATTGCGCCTCCGCTTCTTTCACCCCGCGCTTCCGCATGCAGTCGCCCGGTAGAACGCCCTCAACCATCACCGTCAAAATTGCGGTGCATTCCCCCGCCTCGCCCTAATCAAACCCCAATGTCTCCCGATTCGCGCAAACCGCCGTCGCTTTTTGGGCTGATTCAAACTGCGATTTACCGGCTCCAGTTTGCGGGGAACTTCTGGACAATAACAAAAAGACTAAAGCCGGGATTGCCCCTGCGTTGCGTTAGTTATGGGGAAGCATCACCATGGAGACGACGGCGCACCGTCCGTCCAGGGAATCGAGAGCGTTCGATTCCGATCAAGCTGCATCACATCCGTCCGTCGCGTCCTATATCCGTGCGCGCGCCGCACGGGTCGATCCGTCGTCGGACGATCCAATTCCACTGTTCCTGTCCGATCCGCTCGGTGCGCCGGACCCAGGGGAATATACGCCGCAGGAGTTGCGTCCCCGAGTCAGAATTGTCCCGCGTGTTCTCGCGGCCGTTCTCGCGGCCGTTCTGGTGGCATCCACCCTGGCAATTCTGGCCGCGCTGTTTCAGTCCGACCTTCGCGGCATCTTCGCCGCCGAGGCCGGTGGCTCGGCGGGCTTCGCGCTGGACCAGGCGATGGCGTCGGCCAACGCGCCGGTTGCGCGGCAGGTCCCGATCAAGGATCCGGCCCGCACGATGCCGGCGAGCGCTGACGTGCAGGATCTCCCTGCACCGTCGACGCCGAGCCGCGAAGCGATCGCGAGTGCCTATCAGACCGCGCTGCAAGCCCAACCGCCAGTGCATGCGCCCGCGCCTGTCGCGGCGCAGCCTCCGTCCCCTCCGCCCGCCAGGACGCTCGACGCCGACACGCTGGCCGGGCTGATGGCGCGCGCGAAGAGCCTGTTGACGGTCGGCGATATCGTTGCGGCGCGCCTGCTGCTCGAACGCGCAGCCGATGCACAGGATGCGACGGCCGCCCATCTGCTGGCGCAGACCTATGACCCGGCCGTGCTGGGCACCAGCGACGCGCGGCGCATCGCCGCCGACGCGACCGCCGCACGCGACTGGTATCAAAAGGCCGCGGCACTCGGATCGGCGGAGGCGCAGCAGCGCCTCGCCCAGCTTCAGAACTAGAACACTTCAGGAGACATCATGCGTAACGCTTTGAGAATGGCGCTTGCCGCCATCATGACGATCTGTGCCTTTGCGGCCCGCGCCGAGCAGGCCGAATACGATCCGGCCAAGGTCTCGGACGGCCTGAAGGCCATCTTCCAGTTCGGCTCGACCTCGACCAAGCAGTCGCTGAACGCCAACACCGTCACGCTGATCACCGGCACGATCGGCGGCACCTATGTGCAGTTCGGCGCGGACCTCGCCTCCGTGCTCGACGATGGCAACAAGATCCGCGTGCTGCCGATCGTCGGCCGCGGCTCGGTGCAGAGCGTTGCCGACATCCTGTTCCTGCAAGGCGTCGATCTCGGCATCGTGCGGGCCGATACGCTCGACTATCTCGAACGCAAGGGTTTTGCCAAGGACATCAAGAAGCAGTTCACCTATGTGACCAAGCTCTACAACGAAGAGATGCAGGTGATCGCGCCGAAATCGGTCGCGACATTGAAAGATCTCGAAGGCAAGACGGTGAGCGTGGACCTGCCGAACGGCGGCACCTTCGTCACCGCCCTCACCGTGTTCGAACGGCTCGGGATCAAGGCGAAATTCGTCTATGTTGAGCAGCGCATCGCGATGGAGAAGCTGAAGGCCGGTGAGATCGACGCCGTCATCGTAGTCGGCGGCAAGCCGTACAAGTCGGTCTCGACCTTCGGCAATGACGGTCGCTTTCATCTTGCGAAAGTCGACTATGCCAAGCCGCTCCAGAGCGACTATCTGCCGGCCACGCTGACCGCCAAGGACTATCCAAACCTGATCAAGGACGGCGAGAGCGTGGACACGATCGCGGTGCCTGCGGTGCTCGCGGCCTACAACTGGGCGCCCAATACCGAGCGCTATCGCAAGCTCGCGCTGTTCGTAGACGCGTTCTTCGCGAAATTCCCCGCGCTGCAGAACCCGCCCTTCCATCCCAAGTGGAAGGAGGTCTCGCTCGCAGCGCCCCTGTCGGGCTGGAACAGATTGCCGGTGGCGCAGCAATGGCTCGACCGGCACGGTGTCGAGCCGGTGGCACGCCAGCGCTTCGAGGCGTTTTTGACGCAGAGCCCGACCGCTGCAAAGGTGTCCGACGCAGACAAGGAAACGCTGTTCAGGCAATTCCAGGCGTGGGACGCGGAGAAGGCGCGGGCGCAGGCGGTGCCGGAGAAGAAGTAGCGGGCGTCGTTGCGACCGATGGTGTCGCAAGCACCATCCAAACGCTCACTGTCATCGCCCGGCTTGACCGGGCGATCCAGTAGTCCGAGACGCCAGTGATTGAATCGAGAAGCCGCGGCGTACTGGATTCCCCGCCTTCGCGGGGAATGACGGCAGTGGGTGTGGTTGAACCGCCCGCTACTACGCCGCTTCCGCCTCATCCACGCCGAGCTTCAGCGCGGTGCGGGCGGCTTCGCGGTGCTCATTCGTGATGTGGCTGGCGACCATGCGGATCGCGGTGGCGAGCACGGCGGCGTCGTCGGTGAAGCCGAGGATCGGCATCACGTCGGGAACGAAGTCGAACGGCAGGATGAAATAGGCGATCGCCCCGAGCAGCGAGGCCTGGACATGGCGCGGCGTCTGCCGGTCGAACGCGCAGTAATAGGCGGCGAGCAGGTCCTCCGCGAACGGCAGTTGCGCGGCGACACGCTTCAGCTTGCGCCAGAAGCGGCGGCGCACGCTCTCCCGATCCTCCGCGAGCCGATCGGCCGGCTCGAAACCGACACTGTGTTCGGCAGCCATGTTCGACAAACTCCCCGTTCAGCCAAGGGTGGCGCCAGGGCGGCAGATCGCCGCATCCCGTGCTGATCACAAGATGGGGATGCGGCCGGTCCCTGCAAGACGTCAGCCCGGTGTAAGCTTGGCGATGGCGTTCATCGCCTTGGCCAGCTCGATGTCGAGCGCGGTGACCCCGCCTGCGTCATGGGTCGAAAGCACCACCTCCACCGTCTTGTAGACGTTGCGCCATTCGGGATGGTGATCCATCTTTTCGGCGACCAGCGCGGCGCGCGTCATGAAGCCGAAAGCTTCGTTGAAATCCTTGAAGACAAAGGTTTTCCCGAGGGCGTCGCGGCCCTGGGTTTCGCTCCAGCCCGGTATTGCGCTCAGCGCCTGCTTGCGTGCGTCCGCCGTCAGCCGTTCTGCCATGACCGTCTCCGTCGTTCAGGGGAACTTTACCCTAACACCGGCGGGCGTCCCTGGTTCATACGGGATTTCCGCCATCCGCTAACCATGACGGAGATGTAACCCCGCCGGACAAGAAGTTTGCTACAATTGCAGGTGTAAATCGCCGGCCAAGATGAAGCTGAGCCTCAAGAGCCTGTTCGGGAGAACGATGACCGGGGAATTGGACCTGGCCGAAGCGCCCTCTCCGCCTTCGCCGCGATACGCGGCGCGGAAGACGGCACTCGTGACTCTCGCGCTTGTGCTTGCGATCGTCGGCGCGCTCGTCGGTGGCTATTATTTCGCGATGCGGCCTGTGATGCTGAAGATCGCGGTCGGCCCCGCCAACAGCGATGACGTCAAGGTCGTGCAGGCACTGACCCAGGCCTTCGCGCAGAACAAGAGCTATGTGCGGCTGCGTCCGATCCAGACCGACGGCGCCACCGCCAGCGCCGGTTTGCTCGCAGAGGGCAAGGCCGATCTCGCCATCGTACGCGGCGATCTCGATGTGCCGAAGAACGCGCAAGCCGTTGCGACCCTGCGCAAGAACGTCGTGGTGCTGTGGTCCGTCCCCGGCAAGGGCAAGAAGAAGGGCGCCAAGATCACCAAGGTCGCGCAGCTCGCCGGCCATCGCGTCGGCGTGGTCGGCCGCACCCAGGCCAACGTCAACCTCCTCAAGGTGATTCTCCAGCAATACGGCGTCGATCCCGCCAAGGTCGAGATCGTGCAATTCCCGGCCAATGAAGCCGCCGAGGCGATCCGCACCCAGAAGGTCGACGCCTATCTCGCGGCCGGTCCCGTCAACAGCAAGATCACGTCAGATGCGATCGCCGCTTCCGCCAAGGATTTTGGCACGCCGACCTTCCTCGCGATCGATTCGGCGGATGCGATCGCGCAGAACCATCCGGCCTATGAAGCGTCCGAGATCCCCGCGGGCACCTATGGCGGCTCGCCCGATCGTCCGGACGAAGAGGTGAAGACCATCAGCTTCTCGCACCACATCGTGGCACGCAAAACCGTGTCCGAAACCACCATTGCAGCGTTCACGCGTCAGCTCTTCGCCGTGCGCCAGCAACTGGTGGCGGAATTCCCGCTGGCGGCGAAGATCGAGACACCCGACACCGACAAGGATGCGGTGATTCCGGTGCATCCGGGTGCGGCCGCCTTCGTCGACGGCGAGGAAAAGACCTTCCTCGACAAATACAGCGATTACATCTGGTGGACCCTGATGGCGCTCTCGGCCATGGGCTCGATCGGCGCCTGGTTTGCGGGCTATTTGAAGAAGGACGAGCGCAACACCAACAGCCATCTGCGCGAGCGGCTGCTCGACATGATCACCGCCGCACGGAAGAGCGAGACGACCGAAGAGCTCGACCAGATGCAGACCGAGGCCGACGAGATCCTGCGCGACACGCTGCGTTGTTTCGATCACGGCGCGATCGAGGAAGCCGCGCTCACCGCCTTCAACATCGCGCTCGACCAGTTCCACGCCGCCGTCGCCGACCGCAAGGCGGTGCTGTTCAGCCTGCCGCAGAACCTGCAACGCACGGGTGCAGCGTTCAGGGCCGCCGGCAACGCGTAAGCGCCTGCGCGCGTAATCGCTGCGTCACATTGTCTCAATATAGCGTCGGACTTCACCGTGGCGGCCGCCTGGGCCGTCGCCTCACGCGATATCGAGACGTGCCATGAACATCAAGTTCTCCCGCCGCCGTTTCCTGACAACCAGTGCCGGCGCGCTGGGCGCGGTCGCAGTGCCCTATCTCTCCCGCGCGGCCGACCGGCCGGCCGTGACCCATGGCGTGCAGTCGGGCGACGTCACCGTCGACGGTGGCGTGGTCTGGGCGCGCACCGACCGGCCTGCGCAGATGCTGGTCGAAGTGGCGACGACGGAATCGTTCAGGGATGCCCGGGCGCTGCCGCCGATCGCGGCGCTGCCCGAGAGCGACTTCACCGCAAAGATGCTGATCGAAAACCTGCCGGGCGGACAGGACATCTTTTATCGCGTCCGCTTCCGCGATCTTTCGCACACCGCGGTGGAGGGCGAGCCGGTGACCGGCCGCTTCCGCACCGCGCCGGCCGACCGCCGCGACGTCAGCTTCGTCTGGGGCGGCGACGTCGCCGGCCAGGGCTGGGGCATCAATCCCGACGACGGCGGCATGTTCACCTTCTCGGCGATGCGCAAGCACCGTCCGGATTTCTTCCTGCACTCCGGCGACACCATCTATGCCGACGGTCCGATCGCATCGGAGGTGAAGCTCGCCGACGGCAAGATCTGGAAGAACGTCACGATCCCCGAGAAGGCCAAGGTCGCCGAGACGCTGGACGAGTACCGGGCCGCGCACAAATACAATTTCACCGACGACAATGTCCGCGCCTTCAATGCCGACGTGCCGATCTTCGTGCAGTGGGACGACCATGAGGTGACCAACAACTGGTCGCTGTCGAAGGAGCTGCCGGCGACCTACAAGGAGCGCGACATCACGCTGCTTGCGGCCCGCGCAGGCCGTGCCTTCCACGAGATGCATCCGATGCGCGAGAGCATCGTTGAGCCCGGCCGCGTCTATCGCCAGATCTCCTACGGCCCGCATCTCGAATTGTTCGTGCTCGACGAGCGCAGCTATCGCGGCCCGAACGGCCCCAATCTCGAAACCACTTACGGCCCGGCCAGCTACTTCCTCGGCCCGGACCAGATGGCCTGGCTCAAGCGCGGCCTTTTGAATTCGCGCGCGACCTGGAAGGTGATCGCCTCCGACATGCCGCTCAGCCTCGTCGTGTCCGACACGCCGAAGGGCGGCTCGGAAGCGTTCGCGCAAGGCGACGGCCCGGTGCGCGGCCGCGAGTTCGAGATCGCCGACATCCTGCGCTTCATCAAGATGGCGCCGATCAAGAACACCGTGTGGCTGACCGCGGACGTGCACTACGCCGCCGCGCATTATTACGATCCGAACAAGGCGCAATTCCAGGAGTTCGAGCCGTTCTGGGAATTCGTCTCGGGGCCACTGCACGCCGGCACGTTCGGTCCGAACGCGCTCGACAACACGTTTGGGCCGGAGGTGCGCTTCGTCAAGGCGCCGGGCAAGGACGACCAGAACCTGCCGCCGTCCGCCGGCATGCAATTCTTCGGTCACGTCAAGATCGACGGCGCCTCCGGCCAGATGACGGTGACCTTGCGCGACCGCGCCGATGTCGCGCTGTGGTCGACCACGCTTGATCCCAGGCTGGCCTGATCGGCTTCAGGCGCCGCGCGACCGTAGCGCGGCCTCCAGCGCCTCGCTCGAGCATGGCTTTTGCAAACGCGGCCGTTTGACGAAATCGGAAGCGATCCGTGCCTCGGCGCCATAACCGGTGACGAAGACGAAGGGAATTTTCAGGGCCGCCAGCCGCTCGGCGACCGCAATGCTCTTCTCCCGCCTCAGCTCGACGTCGAGCAGCGCAAAATCAGGGGCCCGCGCCGCGATCGCAGCCAGCGCCTGCGCCACCGACCCCACCGTGCGCACGCTCTTCACGCCAAATCCGAGCAGGCGATCCTCGAAGTCGATCGCGATGATCGGATCGTCCTCGACGATCAGGACATCGGCAGGGCAATCGGAGCCGTCGGGTAAAGCGGGGGCCATAATCTCGTTTTGAAGCATGAGGGGCTTTCTGATCAGGACAGCCGCGACGCGGTGCCTGCACCCAGCGCGGCGGGTTCCCGGAACGAAACCCACCACATCGCAGTTCTCCAGTCTGTCCACTTGTGCACACAGGGGTCTTGGCGGAACTCGCTAATGTGGGAGGCGGATGAGGAGTTCACGATGGACGCGCGCACCCGCAACGCCACCGAGATCGACAGCCGGCCGACCAACAATCTGCTGCGGCGCTTGAGCCAGGCCGACTACGCCCTGCTTGCACCACACGTCATGGTCGAAAACGCAGCGGCGAATGAACTGCTCTACAACCCCGGCGACGACGTCCAAATCGTCCATTTTCCATGCGGGCCGGCGCTTGCGACCTTCCTGGTTCCCAATGAGGACGGCCGCGATGTCGAGACCATCCTGGTCGGCCGCGAAGGCGCGGTGGGCGGCATCGTCAGCGAGGGCTATCTGCCGGCCTATACCCGAATCTGCGTGAAATTCGGCGGGCCGTTTGCGCGGATTCACGTCGGCAAACTGGAGGCCGCCAAGCAGCGTTCGGTCTCGTTTCGGCACATCTTCGCCCGCTACGCCGATTGCATGCTGGCGCAGGTCTTCCAGTCCACCGCCTGCAACGCCATTCACTCGATCGAGCAGCGCACGGCCAAATGGATGCTGGCGGCGATGGAGCGCACCGGCGACGCGAGCAGCGTGCCGCTGACGCACGAACAACTCGCGACGCTGCTCGGCGTCGGCCGCAGCTATGCCAGCCGCGTGCTCCAGTCGTTCAAGGCGGAAGGCGTGCTCGACACACGGCGCGGATCGATCCTGGTCCGCAACCGCGATGGCCTGCGCCTGCGCGCCTGCCTGTGCAACGAGGCCGTGAAGATGCACTTCGAGGAGGTGCTGCGCGGGGTCTATCCGACCGAGGAGCGCGAAGCCGGGTAGCCGCCCGCCTCGCTCTTCCGGCGTGGAGAGGTGCGGGAGCGCACTATCCCGCGTGGCCTGGACCTGCGCTAATATCCCCGCATGAGCGGGGCTTTCCTTCACACTCTCTTCGACATCGCAGCGTGGCTGGCGGCGGCAGTCGCGGTCTACTGGCTGTCGCGACAGGATTTGCGGTTTCCGGCGCAATCCTTCGAGTTGCCCTACATCGCCGCGCTGGTGTTCGGTGCGGGCCTCGGCGCTTATTTGTTCGGCTCCGCCAATCTGTGGCTGTCGGGCCAGAGCGGCATTGCGCGCTCGGTCGAAGGTGCGCTCGCCGGCGGCATCGTGGCGATCGAGCTCTACAAATGGTCCGCAGGGATCACTGTACGAACCGGCGCGCGGTTCGCGCTGCCGCTGGCGTTGGGCATCGCGGTCGGCCGGCTCGGCTGCTATTTCGCGGGCCTTGACGATTTCACCTACGGCACGCCGACGGCGTTGCCCTTCGGCCATGATTTCGGCGACGGCGTAACTCGCCATCCCGTGCAGCTCTACGAGAGCGCCGCGATGGGCGCATTTGCGCTGCTCTATGTGCTGGCGATCTTGAACCGGAGCGCGTTTGTGATCACCAATGGTTTCTACCTCGTCCTCGTCTATTATGGAGCACAGCGCTTCCTGTGGGAATTCCTCAAGCCCTATGGCACGCTGATCGGCCCCTTCACGCTGTTTCACCTGCTGTCGCTGACCATCCTGCTCTACGCCGCTGTCATGCTGGCGACGGCGCCCAAAGCGAGACCCATGCATGAACGCGCCGCTGCGTAAGTCGCGCCCCTATATCTTCTGGGGCCAGACCCAGTCTCTGTGCGAGACCTGCCTGAAGCTGGTGCCGGCCAAGATCCAGATCCTCGACAACGAGGTCTGGTACGAGAAGCGCTGCAAGGAGCATGGCGTGCAGTCGACGCTGGTGTCGACGGACGCAGCCTATTGGCGCCTGTGCAAGGATTTCATCAAGCCCGGCGACCGGCCGCTCGCCTTTCAACGGCATACCGAATTCGGCTGCCCCTACGATTGCGGCCTGTGCCCCGACCACGAGCAGCATTCCTGCCTGGCGCTGATCGAGATCACCGAGCATTGCAATCTGACCTGCCCGGTGTGCTTTGCCGATTCCTCGCCGGCGCGGACCAGCTTCACGCCGCTGGCCAAGATCGAGCGAATGCTGGACGCGCTGGTCGCCAGCGAAGGCGAGCCTGACCTGGTGCAGATCTCCGGCGGCGAGCCGACGCTGCATCCGGATTTCTTCGCGATCCTCGATGCGGTGCGCGCCCGCCCGATCCGCCATGTCATGATCAATACCAACGGCCTGCGTATCGCCCGCGAAAAGGATTTCGTGGCGCGGCTCGCCGAGAACAAGCGCGGGCTCGAGGTCTATCTCCAGTTCGACTCGCTCGAACGCGACGCGTTGATCAACCTGCGCGGGGCGGATCTGCGAAAGATCCGCCAGCAGGCGCTGGAGAATCTCGAGCATTACGGCTTGTCGACCACGCTGGTGGCGACCATCAAGCGCGGCGTCAACGATGCCGAGATCGGCGACATCGTCCGCCATGCCCTGAGCTGGAAGTGCGTTCGCGGCGTCACGCTTCAGCCGGTGCAGGACGCCGGTCGCAACGAGAATTTCGACAAGAACACCGACCGCATCATGCTGTCGGAGATCCGGAAACGCGTGGTCGAAACCGGCGTGTTCGGCGACAACGACATGATCCCGCTGCCCTGCAACCCCGAAAGCATCTCGATCGGTTACGGCCTGCGCAATGGCGAGAAGGTGCTGCCGCTGACCTCGCTGATCCCGCAGGAGCAACTGGTCGCATTGATGCCCAACACGATCAGCCCGGAGAAGCATCCGGTACTGCGGGAAAAATTCGTCGATCTGTTTTCGCTGTCATCGGGGCCGCTGAACACCAGCGAGCGCGTCTGCGAATTGCTGTGCTGCCTGCCGAGCTTCGAGGTACCGCACGGCCTCACTTACGAGAACGTGTTCCGCGTCACCATCGTGCAGTTTCTCGATCGCTTCAATTTCTGCGTCGGCAACGTCAAGCGCAGCTGCATCCATTTCGTCACCGAGAGCGGCGCAATCATCCCGTTCGACACCTACAATTTGTTCTACCGGAACGGGAAGATCGACGGTATTCGCGCCGAACTCGCAATGCAGGCTGTGCCGGAAGGAGTGTTGGAGGGATGACCAGCACTGATAACCCGCCACCCCCTCCCTCGCTTTCGCTGCCGCCGCCGAACCAGCGCGGCGGCTGCCTGACCGCCCTCATGGCGGGCTTCGGCATCATCATGCTGCTGCCGGGTCTCTGTGCCCTGCTCTTTGGCGGAACTTCGATATCCGCCAGCGGCCGGATCGATTCCGACATCGCGCCGCTGGTCTTCCTGGGCCTGGTCGTGGGGATGGGCGGGGTTGCCCTGATCTGGGCGGCGATCAGGGGTCGACGCGCCTGAGCCCGGCTTTTCCGCCTAACCCCCGGGAATTCCCGGACAAAATTCAATCAACCAAGGGCCAAAGAACACATTGTTTTTTGGCCGTTTTTGCATATATTGCGCCGCAACGCGTAGGGAGCCTGGTCGATATGCCGGGCGTCCCTTTTTGGGCGGAAAGCGCCCCGTTTCCGATCTTCCAGCGTTGTTTCGAGAAGAGGTCCCGGTCTGACCGGCGAGATCGCGCTTAACCCATTGTCTGACTGCAAAGAAGCTCACTCATGAACCTTCGCAACATCGCCATCATCGCCCACGTCGACCACGGCAAGACGACTCTGGTCGACCGTCTTCTCCAGCAATCCGGCACCTATCGCGAGAACCAGAAGGTGACCGAGCGCGCCATGGACTCCAACGATCTGGAGCGCGAGCGCGGCATCACCATCCTGGCCAAGGCGGCCTCGGTGCAGTGGAAGGACACCCGCATCAACATCGTCGACACCCCAGGCCACGCCGATTTCGGCGGTGAGGTCGAGCGCATCCTCAACATGGTGGATGGCGCGCTGGTGCTGGTGGACGCCGCCGAAGGCCCGCTGCCGCAGACCAAATTCGTGGTCTCCAAGGCGCTCAAGGTCGGTCTGAAGCCGATCGTCGTCATCAACAAGGTTGACCGCCCCGACGCGCGGGCGACCGAAGTCATCAACGAGGTGTTCGACCTGTTCGCGGCGCTCGACGCCAGCGAGGAGCAGCTCGACTTCCCGATCCTCTACGGGTCTGCCAAGCAGGGCTGGATGGCCGATAGCCCGGATGGATCGCACGAAGCCGGCATGCAGCCGCTGTTCGACCTGATCGTGCGCCATGTCGCGCCGCCGACCGTCGAGGAAGGCCCGTTCCGCATGATCGGCACCATTCTGGAAGCCAACCCCTATCTCGGCCGCATCATCACCGGCCGCATCACCTCAGGCTCGATCAAGCCGAACCAGGCCGTGAAGGTACTGGGCGCCGACGGCAAGATGATCGAGCAGGGCCGCATCACCAAGATCCTCGCCTTCCGCGGCATCGAGCGCACCCCGCTCGATGAAGCCGACGCAGGCGACATCGTCGCGATCGCCGGCCTGACCAAGGGCACCGTCGCCGACACCTTCTGCGATCCGTCGGTCGAGACCCCGCTGGTGGCGCAGCCGATCGACCCGCCGACCGTGTCGATGTCCTTCATTGTCAACAACTCGCCGCTCGCCGGAACGGAAGGCGACAAGGTGACCAGCCGTATGATCCGCGACCGCCTGCTGCGCGAGTCCGAAGGAAACGTCGCGTTGCGGGTCGTCGAAGCGTCGGACAAGGACGCGATGGAAGTCTCGGGTCGCGGCGAATTGCAGCTCGCGATCCTGATCGAGACCATGCGCCGCGAAGGCTTCGAGCTTTCGGTGTCGCGTCCGCGCGTCGTCCTGCAGAAGGACGAGGCAACCGGCGCCACCCTGGAGCCGATTGAGGAAGTCGTCATCGACGTCGACGAGGAGCATTCCGGCGTCGTCGTGCAGAAGATGAGCGAGCGCAAGTCCGAGCTGATCGAGATGAAGCCGTCCGGCGGCAACCGCCTGCGGCTGGTGTTCTACGCGCCGACCCGCGGCCTGATCGGCTACCAGGGCGAACTGCTCACCGACACGCGCGGTACCGCGATCATGAACCGCCTGTTCCACGGCTACGCGCCGTATAAGGGCGAGATCCAGGGTCGCCGCAACGGCGTGCTGATCTCCAACGACCAGGGCGACGCGGTGGCCTATGCCATGTTCAAGCTGGAAGATCGTGGCCCGATGATGATCGAGCCGGGCTGGAAGGTCTACAAGGGCATGATCGTCGGCGAGCATACCCGCGACAACGACCTCGAGATCAACGTGCTCAAGGGCAAGCAGCTCACCAACATCCGAACCACGTCGAAGGATGAAGCGGTGCGTCTGACCCCGCCGATCCGCATGACCCTGGAAAAGGCGCTGGCCTATATCGAGGACGACGAGCTGGTCGAGATCACGCCGAAGTCGATCCGCCTGCGCAAGCGGCACCTCGACCCGAACGAGCGCAAGCGCGCGGAAAAATCCAAGGAAGCGGTGGCGTAAGCCGTCGCTTTCACTCTCTGTCATTCCCCGCGAAGGCGGGGAATCCAGTACGCCGCTGCCTCTCGGCTCTATAACAACTGCCTCTGGGATACTGGATCACCCGCTTTCGCGGGTGATGACAGTGCGTGCCGTGGTGACTTCAGCACTCTTCGCGAACGTGCTAGAGCCCGCTCATGAGCTCCCTGCCCTCCTCCGTTAACGTCGCGATTATCGGCGCGGGTGCCGCCGGCCTCGGCGCGGCGCATGCGCTGGCAGGCTCCGGCCTCTCCGTGATCGTGCTGGAGGCGCGCGACCGGCTCGGCGGTCGGGCCTGGACGGTGCAGGCCTCGCCCGAAGTCACCTTCGACGTCGGCTGCGGCTGGCTGCATTCGGCGGACAACAACTCCTTCGTCGCGATTGCGAAGCAGCTCGATTTCGAGATCAACAAGGACCTGCCGCCCTGGCGCGAGCGCACCTTCGGCAACGCGTTTCCGCAAGCCGAGCGCGACGATTTCATGCGCGCGATGGACGCCTTCTATCAGCGGCTCTGGAAGGCCGCCGAGAAGGGCAAGGATGCACCCGCGAGCTTGAGCCTCGAGCCCGGCAATCGCTGGAATCCCATGATCGACGCGGTCTCGACCTACATCAACGGTTGCGAACTGAAGGACATGTCGACGCTGGACTGGGACGCCTATGAGGACAGTGACCTCAACTGGCGCGTCCGCCGCGGCTATGGCGCGCTCATCGAGGCCTATGGCGCGTCCTGTCCGGTGGCGCTGAACTGCAACGTCACGCTGATCGATCATTCCGGCCGGCGCATCCGCATCGAGACATCGCAGGGCACGCTGATCGCGAGCAAGGTGATCGTCACCGTCCCGACCAATCTCATCGCCAATGAGGCGATCCGCTTCTCGCCGCCGCTCGCCGCCAAAGTCGATGCCGCGGCCGGCCTGCCGCTCGGTGTCGATGACAAGGTCACGCTGGCGCTCGACGATGCCGAGGCCTTCCCTAGGGAAGGAAACCTGCGCGGCGCCACCATGCGCACCGACATGGGCACCTATCATATCCGCCCGTTCGGCCAGCCCTGCATCGAAGGCTTCTTCGGCGGCAGCTTTGCCCGCGAACTGGAACACGCCGGCGAAGGCGCTATTGCCGCGCAAAGCATCGGCGAGATCGCAGGCTTTCTCGGCAACGATATCCGGCGAAAGCTGAAGCCGCTCTACGAGTCGCGCTGGGCGCACGATCCCTTCGCAAGAGGCTCCTACTCGCATGCGCTGCCGGGACATGCCGGGGAGCGCGCCGTGCTGGCCGCGCCGGTGGATGGGCGGCTGTTCTTTGGCGGCGAGGCGACGTCGCCAACCTTCTTCACGACGGCGCATGGCGCGAGGGACTCAGGGGAGCGGGCGGCGCAGGAAGTGCTTGCGGCTATTGGGAAGCGCTGACGAGACCTTAGTGTCGTCCCGGCGAAGGCCGGGACCCATACCGCGTGATCTCTCGGTGAATCAAGATGTTCGTACCGGGGATTGATCCCTCGACTGCAAGGGTTCGCCAAACATCGCCTTGTGGTTATGGGTCCCGGCCTTCGCCGGGACGACACTGAATTTGTAGGCACGACTGCGCTCGCATTGACGAGTCACTCGATCACCCGCGCCCGCAAATCCGCATCCGGCACGAAGCACGCATCATACTTCCCAAAGATGCGGTAGCGATTGCGCGCGATGAGGCTGTAGACGGGGTCTCGCAGCGGCTTCGGCACGGTGAACAGCATGCGCACCCAGCCCCAGCCGGGGAGCTGCGACAGCACCGTCAGCGCAGCGTCCGATTTCATGATTACTTCGCCGCCATGGACCACGGCATTGGTGTCGGGATCATCCGGATCGATGCCGAACGTGCGCGCGAGCCGGGCGCCATAGTCCGACTGGATCGGCGTGAAGCGAAATCGCTTCGCCGTGTCACGCTGCGCGACGAACCGCACCCAGCGCGAGCAGAAGATGCAGACGCCGTCGAACAGGATCACGTCGTCGTCAGGCCATTTTGGCATCAGCGATTATCCAGCATCGGGGGCGTGACCAGGAAATACAGCGTCATGGCTTTGTGCCAGCCACCGGCTTCAGCGCGCGATCGAGTTCGGCGCTCGCGGCTTTGACGCCGGCTTCGCTTTCGATCATCCAGTGACCCTCGCCGCCCGCGGCCGGCAAGGTGCGGAACTCGGCCGTGCCGCCGCTGCCGCGAAACGCGTCGACCAACGCAATCGAAAATGCCGGTGCAAAGTAGCTGTCATTGGCGGCAACGAGCCACGTGACGGGGATACGCGCGGCCTTGCCGAATTCAGCCGCCGCTGCAAGAAGCGTATGCGGCGCGCAGATCCGGTTCGGCTCATCATTGGCATGGCCACCGCGGCCGGGCGCTAAGGCGATGATGGCAGAGATCGCCTTCGGATCGGCATTCGCGAGCGCCAGCGCGCCCCAACCGCCGGCGGAATGGCCGATCACGATCGCGGCGTCCTTGCGGACAAAATCCTGCTTTCGCAAATAGTCCAGCGCGAGCGAGATTTCGTCGGCCGTTGCGCGACCCGAGCGCACGTAGTCCGCCTCGTCACAGCCACCCTGCTCCTCGACATAGCGGCCGCCGGTCGCGCCATGGCCGAGCCGTTCCGGCACCAGCACGGCGAAGCCGCGCGTAACGAGGAATGCACTGAGCGCGCGGTATTCCGGCTGGGGCATTTGTGCGCGCCGCAAGCCATTTTGCGTCGAGGCATGCGCGATCACCGCAAGCCGGAACGGGCCGGCACCTGGTGGACGAAACAGCAGCGCATGCGCGGCGATGTCGGTATCCGGTGATGGCACGCGCCATTGCTGCCGGCGAAACGGATCGCTCTCCGCTCCGGACGAACCAAACGTGACCTGAGCGCACACGGGCGGCGCAGTCAGCAAGGCCAACAGAGGCAGAAGCACAAGGGTATTGAGGAGCCGCATGAATTGCCGGAGCGAGAACAGCGACGTCACACTAGTAGGAACGAATCAATATCGGCAGACTTTCCGCGTTGTCATTGCCGTTCATTCATTGCGCCAAAGCAGTTTTGCACCGACGCATGGCACGCCGGTGCCGTTCGAATTGGCGTCTTGTCTTTTTTCGGTACAACATGGGTAAAATACTGATGCAGAAAGTCCACACGTTAACCGATAATTAACGATAGGTCTTGCCGCCGGCCCGGCGACTTGGTTTGATCACGTCCATGAGCACAACCCTGATCGAGGTCCGGCCGGCCAAAGCTGCAGATGCAACTGCGGTCGCGTCCACCCATGACGAAGCCTGGCGTTCGGCCTATCAGGGCATTATTCCCGGCGCCGAGCTGGAAAAGCTGATCAACCGCCGCGGTCCGCAATGGTGGGATAGCGCGATCCGCAAGGGCAGCCGCGTCAGCGTGCTCGTATTCGGCGACAAGATCGCGGGCTACGCCAATTACGGTCGCAACCGCGCCCGCAGCCTGCATTTCGACGGCGAGGTCTACGAGCTCTATCTGCGTCCCGAATTCCAGGGCCTGGGCTTCGGCCGCCGCCTGTTCACCGCGGCCCGCCGCGACCTGATGCAGAGCGGCCTGAAGAGCATGGTGGTGTGGGCGCTCTCGGACAACGATCCGGCCACCGAGTTCTACCGCGCCTTGGGCGGCCGCATGGTGGCGCGCTCCTCGGAGCGTTTCGGGCCAAAGTCGCTCGACAAGGTTGCCTTCGCTTGGACCAATTGAGCTGCTGAAGTCCGCTCGGCAGCGTTTCCCGTCCGTCGATATCGTTGCCTTTTGAGCCGGTGATCGCCGGATTCATTATTTCACAAAAACACGATGGATAGGCGGGTCAAGCCCGCGTATGACAGTGCCAAAATCGCTGCCGGGCGCGATTTAGCCTCGGCAACAACGGAGCCTTGAATGCGTATCGATGCGGTCTCGATCGGGAAAAACGTGCCACACGACGTCAACGTCATCATCGAAGTCCCCGTCGGCGGCGAACCGATCAAATACGAGATGGACAAGGAAGCCGGCACGCTGGTGGTCGACCGCTTCCTCTACACGCCGATGCGTTACCCCGGTAACTACGGCTTCATCCCGCACACGCTGTCCGATGACGGCGACCCCTGCGACGTCCTCATCATCAACACCCGCGCCATCATCCCCGGCGCCGTCATGAGCGTACGCCCGGTCGGCGTGCTGTTCATGGAAGACGAAGCCGGCGGCGACGAGAAGATTTTGGCGGTGCCCTCGTCCAAGCTCACCCAGCGCTACGACAAGGTGAAATCCTACAGTGACCTGCCGGACATCACGCTGCAGCAGATCCAGCACTTCTTCGAGCACTACAAGGATCTCGAGCCGGGCAAATGGGTGAAGATCCTGCGCTGGGGCGGCCCGGAGGATGCGCATAAGCTGATCCTCGAAGGCATCGATCGCGAGAAGAAGAAGGCCTGAGCTTTCGTGTCCCGGACGCGGTGCATCACGAAGTGATGCGCCGCAGAGCCGGGACCCAGGGTGCCACCTGCACTGGACCCCGGCTCAGCAGCGCATCGTTGCACTGCGTCCGGGGCACGAAAATTTAGTTACACCGCCGGCTTCGGCAGCCCTGCAATCGCGCAAGCCGCGCGCAATGTGTTCACGAGCAAGCAGGCGACCGTCATCTGGCCGACACCGCCCGGCACGGGCGTGATGGCGCCGGCCACTGCGAGCGCTTCCTGATAGGCGACATCGCCGACGAGACGCGTCTTGCCGTCGTCCTTCGGGATCCGGTTGATGCCGACGTCGATCACGGTCGCCCCCGGCTTCAGCCAGTCGCCGCGCACCATCTCGGACTTTCCGACCGCAGCGTAGACGAGGTCGGCGCGCTTCACGAGCCCTGGCAGGTCGCGCGAGCGCGAATGCGCGATGGTCACCGTGGCGTTCTCGTTCAGCAGCAGCTGCACCAGCGGGCGGCCGACGAGGTTGGAGCGGCCGATGACGATGGCGTTCATGCCTTCGAGCGAACCATGCACGCTCTTGGTCAAAATGATGCAGCCGAGCGGCGTGCAGGGCGACAGAGCCTCGAAACCGCCGGCGAGGCGGCCGGCATTGTTCGGATGCAGCCCGTCGACATCCTTGGCCGGGTCGATGGCGTTGACGACGGCCTCGGTGTTGAGGCCCTTGGGCAGTGGCAGTTGCACCAGAATGCCGTGCACGGCGGAATCGCGGTTGAGTTTTGTGACCAGCGCCAGGAGATCTGCTTGCGAGACGTCGGCTGGCAGCTTGTGCTCGAACGAGGCCATGCCGGCGGCCTGGGTCTGGGTGTGTTTCGAGCGGACATAGACCTCGCTCGCCGGGTCGCTTCCGACCAGGACCACCGCAAGGCCCGGCACCAGATTGTGCTCGCGCTTGACGCGGGCGACCTCATCCGCGACGCGGCCACGGAGGTCCGCAGCGATGATCTTTCCATCGATGATCCTGGCCGTCATGTCAGTTCCCTCAGTCTATCGATTTCGATTTGGCTTGGGCGAGCTGGCGCAGGGCTTCGCCGAGCCGCGCCGGGTCGCCATCGACCGCGATCTGCTTAAGCCGCGAGGTCGCTCCGGATAGCAGTTTTACGCTGGCCTTGGGCACGCCAAGCGATTTCGCCAGCAGCACCAGAACGGCCTTGTTGGCTTCGCCGCCATCGGCAATGGCGCGCACCCGCACCTTGAGCACGCTGCGGCCATCGGCCAGCTGCTCGATCCCGTCGATGTCGTCGCGGCCGCCGCGCGGCGTCACCCGCAGCGCGATGCTGATGCCTGCGGCCGAGTAACGCCAAGGTTCCTTGATAACAAGGTTCTTTGGCAACCTAAGGCGCTCCAGCCCGCTTAGATCACGTTCGGGTAGATGTAGTACAGGATCACCCGCTCGATGAACATGATGAGCAGGATCAGGATGATCGGCGAGATGTCGAGGCCGCCGAGGCTGGGCAGGAAATTGCGAATCGGCGCCAGGACCGGCTCAGTGATTCGGTACAGGAACTCTGCCACCGCCGAAACGAACTGGTTGCGGGTGTTCACGACGTTGAAGGCGATCAGCCAGGACAGGATCGCGGACGCGATCAGCAGCCAGACGTAGAGGTCGAGCACGATGATGACGATGTCGAGAACGGCACGCATGGCTTTTGAAACTCTGGCTTCTGAAAACTCTGGCTTCGGTCGGGATTGACCCCTTTTGCTAGATATCGGTTCCCCCCGGCCCAAACAAGGGAAGTCGGTGCCGGGATGGCTAAAACCGGGTTACACCCGTCCTTGACTTGACCTTGCCGGGGACTTAAATGGCGCCCGGTTGTCGGCCGCATTGACCAGAGCGGCCGCAAATGGGGCCATAGCTCAGCTGGGAGAGCGCGTCGTTCGCAATGACGAGGTCGGCGGTTCGATCCCGCCTGGCTCCACCACGCTTCGCCCTTCGGGCTACGCGTGGCGCAGCCACGAGGAGCCTGAAGGGCGAAGCGTGGTGTCCGGCGAAGCCCAAAGGGCGAAGACGGACTGTCTCAGACGGATCACCCCCCTACTTCCCCGTAAACCTTGGCGGCCGCTTCTCCATGAAACTCGCGACCCCCTCCCGGAAATCGCTGCCGCTCAGCGCCACCATCATTTCCCGGTTGGCTTCGATCGTCGCCTCCGCCAGCGTCTGGAACGGCACCTCGTAGAGCTGCCGCTTGATCACGGCCATCGCGCTCGGCGAGACGAAATCGGCGAGGTCGCGCGCATAGGCATAGGTCTCCTCGCGGAGTTTTTCCGGCGGGCAGAGCCGATTCACCAAGCCGATCCGCAATGCCTCGTCGCTCCCCACGCGCCTCGCCGAGAGCAGCAGATCCATCGCATTGGCGTGACCGACGATGCGCGGCAGCATCCAGCTGATGCCATGCTCGGCAATCAGGCCGCGCCGCGCGAAGGCGGTGGTGAACACGGTGTTGTCGGCGGCAAAGCGCAGGTCGCAATAGAGCGCGTGGACGAGGCCGATGCCGGCAGTCGCGCCATTGAGCATGGCGATGACAGGTTTGCCGATCGAGGGGTAGAAGCCATAGCGTGTCTGCCAGTCGGGCCGGCGATTCATGTCGAAGGGCGGCAGGTTCGACGCGCGCCTGACGTCGTCAGGGTCGAGCCCCTTCAGTGCATCCATGTCGGCACCGGCGCAGAACGCGCGGCCCGCGCCGGTGAGCACAATGACGCGGACATTGTCATCGGCGCTCGATGCTTCCATCGCATGGCGCACGTCGCGCTCCATGATGGGCGTCCACGCATTCATGCGGTCGGGGCGATTGAGCGTGATGGTCGCGACCTTGTCGCTGACCTCATAGAGAATGTGTTCATAGGCCATGGCGCTCTCCCTATATTTGCCGGCGCATGTTCGCGCGCTCGTTGGCAGCGAGCCTAGCATATTCAGGGATGAGACAAGGGCTTGCGCCAAGGACCTCTGCGCGAAGGCGCGATCACTCGGCGGCTTGCGCCAACACGGGACGCCGCGCCAGCCAGCCGTCGATGAAATGATCGAGCCAGGCGCGTTCTGCAGCATCGTACACCGCACGATCCGCGAAATGATGATGCCGCTGCCGCGCGCCGGGCGCGCTGAAGCCGTCATAGCCGCGCGTGGTCCAGCGATGCATCATCGCGTAGGTCACGTCGGGATGGAACTGCACGCCGAAAGCGTTGCCCGTGCGGAACGCCTGCACCGGAAAATCGTCACCTTCCGCAAGCAGCTCGGTGCCGACCGGCAGCTCGAAGCCTTCGCGATGCCAATGGTAGACCTGCGCCGGCCAGTCCCGGCACAACGCACGGCCTGCAGACGTCGGGCGGATCGGGTAGTAACCGATCTGGGTCAGCGCATCGGCATGCGGCGCAACGCGAGCTCCTAACTGCTTCGCGAGCATCTGTGCACCGAGGCAGATGCCGAGAAACGGCCGCTGCTCGCGCAGCGGAATTTCGATCCAGTCGATCTCGCGGCGGATGTAGTCGTCGGAATCGTTGGCGCTCATCGGGCCGCCGAAGACCACGGCGCCGGCATGCTGGTCGAGCGTCTCTGGCAGGGCATCGCCGAAGCGGGGACGGCGGATGTCGAGGCGATGGCCGAGCGCGCGTAGCGCATTGCCGACGCGGCCGGGTGTCGAGGATTCCTGATGCAGGATAATCAGAACCGGCAACCGGGTTTCGGGAGCGGCGACGTTCGGCATCCTTCTGGGGAAGGGCACCACTTCTGCGCCACCAAACCTGTCCGTCCGGAACGACATGGTCTCTGCGAGTGCTATCGGTTCAGACCGCCAGCATAACTAAGCGATCGTTAATTTCGTGTGAGTTTGCGCACACACGCCCGATAGTGAAGCAAGCTCCGGGCCACTTCGGACGCAGAGCTCTCTTTAGTGCCGTTGCCTCTGGAACCGATTTGTGGCGGACAGGATGAAGCCGCGCGGGAAGAAACGCAGCGCGAACGGCACAATCTTGATGCCCAGACCGGGAAGGACTGCCCGTTTGTTGGCCATCAGGCCGCGATAGGCCTGCCGTGCGACATCGGCGGCAGAAACATTGAGAAGGGCCGTATCATGTCCGGACCCGACGCCGGCGCGCGCCTGGAATTCGGTGGGCACCGGACCCGGGCAAAGTACCGTGACGCGAACGCCGTGCGGTGCAAGCTCCGCCCGCAAGGCCTCAGTGAGAGATATGACATAGGCCTTGGACGCGTAGTAGACCGCCATGCCGGGGCCGGGCATAAAACCGGCGACGGATCCGACGTTGAGAAGACCGCCCTTGTTCCTGATGAGCTGATCGGCAAAGCGCAGCGACAGATCCGTCAGAGCCCGGACGTTGACATCGACGATGCCGACCTGCTCGACGCGGTCACGCTCGATCGCGTCACCGAATACGCCGAAGCCGGCATTGTTGACGAGATGATCGAGCTCGACGCCTTCGGCGGCGAGCGCCGCCGCAATCTTCTCGCCGGCACCTGTGTCCTGGAGATCGCAGACGATCACGATCGGCCTCTTGCCGCCCTTGGCGGCGAGCTCGTTCGCGAGCGCCTCGAGCCGGTCCGCGCGTCGCGCCGTCAGCGCAAGACGGTGTCCGTTCGCGGCGAACACACGCGCCAGCTCCGTGCCGATGCCCGCCGAGGCCCCGGTGATCAACGTTACCCGCTCAGTCACGATCGAAGTCTCTTCAATTGAAGTTTTTTGGCCCCGCAATTCCGGAACGAGAGCATAGGCCGTGCGCGACAGGCAAGCGGCGCCCGCAGCATGGCCCATCTGAGCGGGAAACAGGGAGAGGCAGAAAACCGCGGATTTGCAGGGAAATCCGGAACCCAGGCAACGCAGAGGCTACATTAAAGTTTTGTCATGTGGTTCCGCACAACCGGCAATTCGCCGGTTGGCCCGGATCAGCCGCCGACAGCGTTGTCCTTGACCCGGCCACCAGCGTGGTCTGCGACCGCGTGCTTCAGGTCGATCCGGTCGCGCTGCGAGACCCCGAGCAGGTCGGAGGCGCGCCAGACGACGTTGTCCTCGAACTCGGTGACCTGACCGTCGGCATAGACCAGCTCCCACATCATCCGGACGATGCGCTTGCGGTCGTCTTCGTCGAGCGAGCGCATGATGATGCTGGTGAAGTGATAGAGATCGACCGCCTCGCCCTCGACCTCCGTCGCATCCGCGATCAGACGATCCGCGGTGCCGCGATCGAGCCCAAAGTGGCTTTCGATCAGGCTGTGCAACTTGCGCTGCTCGGCAGCCGTCGGCTGGCCGTCCAGCGAGATCACGTGAACCAGCAACGCGGTCGCCGCCAGCCGGTAGTCGCTGTCGCCGAATGCGCGGTCCTGGGCATGGGAAGCAACAATGTCGGCGATGAATTGGCGCAGGCCGTCGAGCATAAGAGTCCTACCGAAATCGATGAAGCCGCAGGAGCGCGACCGCTACCAGCATTATATGAGCGGGAAACTCACCCGGCGCAATGTGCGTCAGTTCCGCGCGCCGCATTACGTTTCGGCAATCTGGAGCGCTGTGATTTTGGAGTAGGGCAAGCCAAGTCCGCAGATGTCGTCCCGGCGAAGGCCGGGATCCATAACCACAGGCTGTGGTTTGGCGAAGACCTTGGCAACGACCATCCAGCCCGTTTCGGAAATCACGCGGTATGGGTCCCGGCCTTCGCCGGGACGACACCAATTACGGTATCTCGTACACCACCATCTTGTCGGCGATGCCGCGCAGAGCGGCCTGCTTCTGGATAGGCCTGATTTCGCGCCGCTTGAGGACTTCGACGACCGCCGGCGCATCCAGCACCGGGCCGGTGATGTGGATCTCTTGCGCGGTCGACAGGCTCTGCACGCGCGCCGCGATGTTGACGGTCTGGCCGAAATAATCCTGCCGCTCGTTCAGCATCACCGCGAGGCACGGACCTTCGTGGATGCCGATCTTGACGACGAGGTCGGCGGTGCCGCGCTTTTTGTTGAGCTCGTCCATCGCCCCGCGCATCCGCAAACCCGCCGCGATCGCGTGCTCGGGACGGACGAAGGTCGCCATCACGGCGTCGCCGATGGTCTTCACCACCGCGCCTTTCTCCGACGAGATGATCTCGAGCAGCGCGTGGAAATGGGCGCGCACGAGATCGAAGGCGGCGAGATCGCCGACGCGCTCATAGAGCGCAGTTGACCCCTTCAGATCGGTGAACAGAAAGGTCAGCGAGGTGATCTGGAGCCGCTGGTCGAGACTGAGATTGTCCGCCTTGAACACATCGCGAAACGTCTGGTTCGACAGCATCCGCTTGGCGGTAAGGAACGGCTTGCGCTTGCCGATGAGGTGATGGAGCGCCTCGGCCGCGATGAACACCGACGGCAGCACGCGGACGCCGGCCTGGTTCTCCAGCGACAGCCGCAGCGGGCCCGGCCGCATGGTCGTGGTTCCCGTCGGCGCCTGCACCTTGTTGTACATGATGGCGAATTGCTGACGGTCCTTGGTCGGCTCGCCCTGCACGTCGATGAAATGGGCCGCGTGCGTCACCGGCTCGAAGATGATGATGAAGTCGTTCGGCAGTTGCAGCGACATGGTCGCCTTCTCGCCGGCCGGCAACTCCATCGTATCCAGCGTCACCTCGTTGGCGAGCGTCGCGAACGATTCCTTGTTGAAGTCGACGCCGGAGCTCCAGAACACCTGCTTGAAATACTCCCACACCGGAAGCGTATCAGGATCATGCGCCGCAATGCGCCGGACACGTGAATTGACAGTGAAGGAGACCTCGACCTGATCGTCGACGGAGGTCTTGTAGCCGCAGGCGCAGAGCGCACAGTGATACTCATCCGGCTTGAGCGCCTTCAGGGTCGAATGCGCCCCCAGCACGCCGCCGCAGCCCGGGCACAGTACATTCCAGCCGAGATCGAACAGGCCGAGCCGCGCCGAATGCAGGAATGCCGAGATCGCGTGCTCTTCATCGAGACCGTGCTGCCTCGCGAAATCGAGGACATTGATGCGGTTGAGCTCGTGATCTTCGCCGTCCTCGATGAGGCGCGTGATCGCGTCGACCACCTTCGCATCGGCGGTCTGCTTCAGAACGGAAAACTGGGCCTGGATATCGCTCATCGCGCAACTCTATCTGGTGTGGATCACGCGTCGGCCAGGCGAACGCCTGTCACCGACGCGTGATGCGGAACAGGGGTGAACGGTCCGGCTGGGTCGTGACGACACCGATCGGGATGACAGGGCTGGTATCGGCAAGCTCGACGCGGAATGCGCCGATCAGCCGGGCCAGCGCCAGCACGGATTCGGCTTGCGCAAACGGCGCGCCAACGCAGACGCGTGGACCCGCACCGAACGGCAAATAAGCGAAACGGTCGGGCGGCTCGGTCGATATGAAGCGTTTTGGAATGAACGCATTCGGCTGATCCCACAGCTTCTCGTGCCGGTGCAGCAGCCACGGCGCGATCATGATGATGTCGCCCTTGCCAATCTCGACGCCGGCTGCGTTATCCTTCTCGCGCGCGGCCCGAGCGATCAGGAAGGCGGGCGGATAGAGCCGCATGGTCTCCTCGATCGCGGCGCGGGTGAACTTCCGGCGATCGATGTCGGCCATGCTGTCGAGATGTTCGCCGCGGGTCTCGGAGGCGATCTCCTCCTGCGTATCGGGATCGAGCGCGAGCAGATAGAGCGCCCAGAACAGCGCGGTCGCCGTGGTCTCGTGACCCGCGAGGATCATGGTCGCGACTTCGTCGACGAGTTGCTCGTCCGAAAAGCCCTTGCCGGTTTCAGGGTCACGCGCCTCGTCCATGAGGTCGAACAGGTCGCGCGGCGGCGCGCCGTCCTTCTTGCCCATCTCACGCCGCTCGGCGATCAGCATCGCGACGAATTCGGTCCAGCGCTTACGGAAACGGGCGCGGGCAAAATCCATCGGGCTCGGCCAGGACAGGGGCAGCACCATGTCGAGCAAGTACGGCCGCCCGAGTCGGGCTCCATACTCCATGACGAAGTTGCGCAAGGTCGGGCCATGCCGCTCCATGCCGAACGAGAACATGGTGCGTCCGGCGATCTCCAGCGTCATGCGCTGCATGATCTCGCGCAGATCGACCGGCTCGCTCGTGCGTGCATCCAGCTTCGCGATGGTCTCGTCGAGCACCGCCGTCATGTGCGGGACGAGATTTGCAGTCGCGCGCGGCGTGAACGCCGGCGCGAGGGTGCGGCGCTGGAACGTCCACGAATGGCCCTCCGCAATCAGAAGGCCGTCGCCGAGCACGGGACGAAGCATGCGGATGCCCGCCGGGGTGCGCGAGTAATTCTCGTAATTGCTGAGCAGGACATGCCGGATCGCATCCGGCTGGTTCAGGATGAAACTGTTGCGGAAGAAGAAGCGGCCCTTGATGACGTCTTCCTCATAGGCGCGCTGTCCCCAGGTCGCGATCATGTTCCGCTTGATCACTGCAAGCCGGCCGAGGAACGACATATCGTCGGGCGCACGCGGCGGGGTCGGAGGGACGATGGGCCGACGCACGCTGGCGATATTCATGGCTCTCTCCCGCAGAGGTGACGCAGGCAAATAGCTAGTAAGTCAGCTCGGCAATCGCAATCCTGTTCTCGGAGGCAGGCCAGGCGCGTGCCACAATTCGTTCTTCGTTGAATTGGACCACGATGTTACGCCCGACCTCGCCGGCCGGAAGGCGCAGTGTTGCTGTCGAATCTGTGGGCACACCCGATTTGACGTCGGCCGGCTCCTTGCCGTCAAGCAGCACCACATCGCGCGGCAGGCCGAAATAGCCGCGCGGACGCGACAGGATCACGACAGCCCCGGCGTCCTTGTCCGCGAGCCCGAGCGGACGCGCGGCGCGCAGATGTACCACGTCGGACGAGCGCGGGAAGGGCGAGCGGTAGATGTGCGTCGTCGGCACATCCGGCGATGTCAGGACAAATTCGAGCGACCAGGAAGGCTCGACCTGCGCCGGTCCCCAGCGGCCGTCGGCGCCGGTCTTCGCGCTGTGCACGGCGCTGCCCTTGCGCTCACCGGTTTCAGGATCGACGCGAAAGATATCGACGGTTGCGCCGGCCACCGGCCGATTGGTCGGCGCGCCGCCCGGCATGCCCGTCACGAGGCCGCTCAGCCTGACGCTCTGCTCCGGCACGATCGCGATGCGCTGGGGCTCACGGCCGGCGATGAATCTGTAGATCTCGCGGAAGGCTCGGGGGTGAAACGCCACCTCGCGATGATCGAGTGCGCCGAGCACGAGGTTGGTGGCCCCCTTCAACTCTGGACCTTCAACGTTGACGCCCGTCGACGTGCCGGGCTTGCCGATGAAGCGGCCATCGGCTTGCGCGTATTTGTCCATGCCGTCGCTGCGCAAGGTGAGGAAGGCAACACCCGGCGTCACCTCGCTCTCGCCCTCATTCAGGCCGCGCAGGAATGCGCCGCGGCCGTTGAACTCGCTGTTGGGCTGGTCGTCGGTCGCGAACACGCCATGATTGGGCGTGCCGCACAGGACGGCGTGGCTGACATCGCCGGCGCCGCCGCCTCTGATCACGTTACGGATCGCATAGCCGCCGCGCGAGCTGCCGACCAGCGCCACGCGGGCCGCGCCGGTGCTGCGCTTCAATTCGGCTATGGCGGCGGCGAGCTCGCGGCGCTGGTCCTCGGTCGAGGAGCGGCCCGCCTGCTCGACCTTGTCATCGCTCCGCGCATTGGGATCGGTGAAATTGATCGCCATCATGCGCTCGCGCACGATGCCGTTGGATTCCATCCGCCACAAGGTTGTCATCCAGAGCGCGTCGTAATCGCCATTGCCGTGGACGAACAGGATCGGAGGCACCTCGCTCGAAGTGGCGGGTGTGGGTTGGGCCAACGCACCCGCCCGCCAGCTCGCAATTGCGAAAGGCAAGCTGCCGGCACCTTGCAAGATCATCCGTCGCGACAGCTTCATGTGTTCCTCCCCGGCAAAACCATCTCTTTGCACCGCTTATACCGGCCTAACCACTGGACAGCGAAGGACTTTCGCGGGCATCACTGAGCATACCGGAATCACCCGAAACCACTTCTGCCAGCCCATATGGAAGGGGATATGACCGAGCAGACGAACCGTCAGAGAATTGCCGCCGACGGCATCACCGCGCCGCTGCGGTACACCGTGTTCCGGCGCATCTGGCTCGCCAGCCTGCTCTCCAATCTTGGCCTGCTGATCCAGGGCGTGGGCGCCGCCTGGGCAATGACGCAGATGGCGGCCTCGGCGGACAAGGTGGCGCTGGTGCAGACCGCCCTGATGCTGCCGATCATGCTGATCTCGATGCCGGCCGGCGCCATCGCCGACATGTATGACCGCCGCATCGTCACCCTGATCTCGCTCGCGATCGCGCTGACCGGCGCGAGCGCGCTCACGGTGCTGGCCGGACTGAACCTCATCACCCCGGAAACGCTGCTCGCCTTCTGCTTCGTGGTCGGCAGCGGCAACGCGCTGTTCGGTCCCGCCTGGCAGTCCTCGGTCAGCGAGCAGGTGCCGCCCGATGCGCTGCCGTCGGCCGTCGCGCTGAACGGCATCAGCTACAACATCGCGCGCAGCTTCGGTCCGGCCGTCGGCGGCGTCATCGTCGCCGCGCTCGGCGCGGTGGCGGCGTTTGCCTGTAACGCGATCCTCTATCTGCCGCTGCTGGTGGTGCTCCTGCTCTGGCGGCGCAACACCGAGCCGTCGCGCCTGCCGCGGGAGAAGCTCAACCGCGCCATGGTGTCGGGCTTCCGCTACATCACCAATTCGCCGCCGATCAAGATCGTGCTGTTGCGCACGCTGGTGATGGGTCTGTGCGGCGGTGCCATCATGGCGCTGATGCCGCTGGTCGCGCGCGACCTGCTGCATGGCGGCGCGCAGACCTACGGCATCATGTTGGGCGCCTTCGGCATGGGCGCAGTGGTCGGCGCGCTCAATATCCACGAATTGCGCAAGCGCATGAGCGGCGAAGCCGCGATCCGCGCCTGCACCATCTCGATGGCGTTTGCGATGGCCGCGCTCGCCGTGAGCACCGAGCCGGTGCTGACCGCGGCCGCGCTGGTGCTCGCCGGCGCGGTCTGGATGGCTGCCGTCGCGCTGTTCAATATCGGCGTGCAGCTCTCGGCGCCGCGCTGGGTCGCCGGCCGCTCGCTCGCGGCGTTCCAGGCCTCGATTTCCGGCGGCATCGCGATCGGCGCTTGGGGATGGGGCCATCTCACCGACTACGCCGGTGTCGAGGTCGCGCTGCTGACGGCCGCCGGCCTGATGCTGATCTCGCCGGTGCTCGGGATCTGGCTCGCGATGCCGCGCGTAGGCGCGCGCAACGAGGATGCCGACGTGCTGGCCGATCCGGAAGTCAAACTGTCGCTCACGGCGCGCAGCGGGCCGCTGGTGGTCGAGATCGAATACCGAGTCTCGCAGGAGAATGCCCGCGCCTTTCACAATGTGATGCAGGACGTGCAACTCTCCAGGCAGCGCAATGGTGCCTATGGCTGGTCGATCGCGCGCGACATCGCCGATCCTGAATTGTGGACGGAGCGCTATCACTGTCCGACCTGGCTCGACTATCTGCGCCAGCGCAACCGCTCGACCCAATCCGAACGCGCGCTGCATCAGGAAGCGATCGCCTTCCACGTCGGCCCCGATCCGGTGCGAATCCGCCGCATGCTGGAGCGTCCGTTCGGCTCGGTGCGCTGGAAGGAGGATACGCCGGATCGCGCCAGCGCAGAGGTGCTGCCTGTGGTCGCGACCGCGGCGGGAAGCAGCACGTAATTTTTGCCAAACACTCCGCCGTCGTCCCGGCGAAGGCGGTTACTGCCCGTGATCCGTCAGCACCTTCTCGCAGCCTTTGGTGAGTCGGGTACGGTTCTGCTTGAGGCAAGCGAGCACGGCGCCATCGCCGTTGTTCATCACCGGACGGCAGAAGCGCGTGACGTCGCGTGCGCAGGCGTCGTGTCCGGGCTGCTGTTGCGCGGATGCGCCCGACGCGCACAGAATCAAACAAACAATGAAAAGAAATCTGGCCATCGCGTAATGCCTCTTGCCCGGAAGAAAGTGCGGGCGAAGCTAGTGCGACGATCCCGGAGCCGCAACGGCTTTGTTGGCAAGCTGACTTTGCAGGCTCATTGGCGCCGCCGCGTGGCCCCAGCCTGACGCCGGGGCACATCGCGAGGGAGCGAACCGACGCAACGACGTTATCGTTGCGGTTACTGACTGTCTCTTACTGACTGTCTCTTACTGACTGTCTCTTTACTGACTGTCCTGGGCGTCAGCGACCTTGCGTGACGCGCCGCCCTTGGCAAGGTCCTTGTCCATCACCGCACGGCAACCGGCGCTCAGATCCGAACGATGCTTCATCATGCACGCCGTGATCTTCGGGATGTTGGGGATTTCTGACGAGCACAGACGGAAGGCGTCGCCGGTGCACTGCTGCTGCGCTTCGGACGAAAAGGCGAAGCTCGAGCCGGTTGAGGCGATCGAGACGATGGCGGCAAAACCCAGAGCCAGGCTGGTGTCGCGGATCTTGTCAGTCAGGGATTTGGCGGAGAAAGACTTGCTCAGAGACTTGGTCATTTGAAGCTCCCATTGGCACCGCTGGAAGCGGGCCCGTTGTTGATGGGAACTACGATGCTCCAGCAAAACAGTTTCTACTGTGATGACGGTCACGGGAGGGCCGCCCTCTGTGATCTCGGTCACTTTGGCGCACCTCACTGAAATTCCTCCGCATCCGCTGTCGTGTTGGTGTCACGTTAACTGTTCCTTCGCATTAATGGCTCGGCGAGCGGGAAATTCCGCAGGTTTGGTTGCGTAATTGGAAAGAGTAGCGATGCGTAATGCGTTGGGCCTGATGCTGGCCAGTGTAGTTGCGGCGGTCGTGATCGCCGCCGGCGGTTGGTTTTATTATTCCTCGCGCGCCGATCAGGCCGCTCCCAAGACAATGGCCGCCCGTGCCGCCGATCAATTGCCGGCACAGGCGAAGCTCGCCGCCCGGGATGACGTCGAGACCACAGCGGCGCTCGTCGGCAAGCCGGCACCCGCTCCGGCGCAAGCCCCAGCCATGCCGGCACAGCAGAAATCGACCTGCGCCAATCCCAACGGGCTGGGCGTCTCCCGCGTGGTCGAGATCGACACCACCGGCGGCCCGGGCTTCGGCTTCGACCATTTCAAGCAGTTCGACTTCCTCACCGACAAGGAAGTCGTGCTGACCTTCGACGACGGTCCCTGGCCAGTGAACACGCCCGCCGTGCTGAAGGCGCTTGCGGATGAATGCACCAAGGGCCTGTTCTTCTCGGTCGGCAAGCATGCGACTTATCATCCGGAAATCCTGCGCCAGGTGCTGGCCCAGGGGCATACGGTCGGCGCGCACACCTGGTCGCACGTCAACCTGAATGGCAAGAAGATGACGGAGCAAATGGCCAAGGACGAGGTCGAGAAGGGCTTTAGCGCGGTGAAATTCGCGCTCGGCACCAACCCCGCACCGTTCTTCCGCTTCCCGCAGCTTCAGCACAATCCGGCGATCGTGAGCTATTTCGGCACCCGCAACGTCGCGATGTTCTCGACCGACATCGATTCCTTCGACTTCAGGAAGGGCGCGACGCCGGAGAAGATCATCGAGACCGTGATGACCAGGCTCGACAAGCTCGGCAAGGGCATCATCCTGATGCACGACTTCCAGAAGCACACCGGCGAAGCCATGCCGGCGTTGCTCGCGCGGCTCAAGGCCGGCGGCTACAAGATCGTGCAGATGAAGGCCAAGACGACCTTCCAGACGCTGCCGGACTATGACGAGGCACTGCTGAAGGACCTGAAGGTGCCGACCTCGAGCGCGCGTCCGATCGCGAGCGTGGTGCAGACGGTTTCGCAGTAACGCGTCCGATCCGATCCAAAACTGTTGCGTCATGGCCGGGCTTGCCCCGGCCATGTGCTTTTTGGGACCAATGACCGCTTACCAGTAGATTCCGTGGCGATGCAGCTCGCTGATGATGCGGCCTTCGGTCCAGCTGCGCTTGTGCTTCGGCTTGTCTGCTTTGGCCGTCGTCTTCGCGACAGGTTGGGTCGTCGTCGCGGGCGCCGAGGTCGTCGTGGTCGTGGGTGTGGTCGTGGGTGCGGCGGCCGCCGCAGGCGCCGTCAGCGAAACCGCCGGCGGGCGATCGAGATATTTCGGAGCTTCGGCGGCAGGCGCTGCTTCGCTCACCTGCGTCGGCGCGGCAGCAAGTGCCGGCGCCGTTTGCTGAACCGAAGCCGGCTCGCTCACCGCGGACAGCGACAGGCTGCGCGGGCCTCCGGCCTGGGCAGATGCAGAGACCAGCACCATGGCGGTCACCAGAATGATCTTGCGCATATGAAATGTCCCCGTGTTTGGTGTGAGCTGGACACTAAGGGAGCCGATCGCGCGGTTATGTGATCACGATCACTCATGCTGGCGCTCGATCCCGAACGCGTCCATGGCGATGGAACGGCAGCGCTCTGCGCGACCCCATCTGGACTGTACGCTCTTACAGGCTGGAGGCGCCGGTCAAAATGCTTGGCTTGTGGGATCGGATGAATCTGGGCGACAGTTGTGGACGCTGCGAACGACAACTATAGTTGGTCGCCCCTCGCTGATCTTCGAATTGTCTAATGCATAAGGTCTTTCCACATATGAAGGAAGGCGAGTCTACACCGCCTCGCCCGCAGTCAGTTGCCGCTCGGGAGGATCATCCTGCGGAAGCACCCCGCTCTAGTCCGCTAGGGCGAACCTCTGAACCACCCACAAAGCTGACCGACCCAATTAGCGAGTCGCGATGGTACAAATTCGGCCGCGTCGCCCTTGGGTACCGCCGTCGCGCCCATGCGACGTACATCAAAGCGCTACTGTCTACAGACCTGCGCCTTCAACGAACGACCCAGCAAGTCGCCTCCAAAGGATCAACGCTCCTCGCGACAATTGTGTCCGTGATAATCTCGGTGCTCTTCTACACCATCGCTGACAGCACGGATATCAAAGCAAGTGAGACGCACTTAGCCGCCGCCCAAATAATTGGCGCTGCGCTTGCGCTAGTTTTGTCTCTTTCGATTATTCCTGCGCAGCGCGCCGCCGAATTATTTTCTATCTCTGTTCTGCAGCAGTTCGCTAAGGATCGTGCTCTTGTCGGCGTTTTTTTGATTTTGGTGGCGACTACGATGCTCTCGCTCTTGCTGGGGACGCGGTGGTCCGTCCGGCTCGATCCGAAGATGTCCCTGGTGCTGCAATTCCTTCTTCTTGGAATATCATTCGATGCTCTGCGCCGCTTCTACGTTTCAACACTTAACCTGCTTGCACCAGAGTCTGCCATCCGACAAATCGTACGGGTCAGCAGCGCGCAGATTCGCAGGATTGGACGGGCTGCTGAGAAGGCGGTCGCAATTCAAGTCGTTGCTAACGGCGCGCCGAGTAAGATGGATCAGATACTCCACGCACAAACAATTGTGCGCACGCGCTTACCTCAAGGACTCCAACACTCGATTGCGCAACTTGAGGAATTTGCGCACCGATTCATTGCTCGCCGCGACTCGAATGCGACCATCGAAACCCTCGGCGCGCTTGAAACTATCGCTACCGAATACTCAGACCTGCGAAAGAAGAGCATAACGCTTCATGTAGATCCCAAATTTCCATTTGCTGGATACCTGAGCGACGTATCGGACGTGTTGAATCCCATCTACGAGAGCATACTGCACATCATAGAGGACGCGATTGCCGCCAAGAACGAGCGAGTTGTGCAACATTCAATCTCATCAATGGGGCGGATGACATTGCAGGCTATGTCTGTTGTCGCGCACGGCGCGGCAGAGCAGAGAGTAGCCCCGCTGGCCTATAGTGCTTGCTTTTACCTTCACCGCGCGGCGCGTTTGGTGCTTGCAGCCAACATGCCCGACGCAAAATTGCGTGCTATTTCCAGTTTCGGAGCCGTGCTTCAAAACCGCTCGACTGATGTGGGCTCTACGGAAACAACAATGGAGGCGAACGAGGCGCTCTTTGACATTGCTGTGGATGGATACGGTAAGTCGGATCAGATTTCGGTGTTCCGGTCATTTGAAGCCATTCTTTTCGCGGTCCGTTATGAAATCGAGAACGACTTGTTCGAGGTAGGGTCGCTAAAATCGACGTTAGACCAAATTTCCGAATTAATTCCGTTCGAGATATTGGCTGACGTCGCAGGTAAACGCCGTTTACACGTTTTCCCGGCTTACGCACTCGGCTTTGAAGCTAGCATCCCGGCGCTGGTCGAAAGCATCGCGGCAAAGATCAAGGTTGATCCAGAGCGGCCATGGAACGATCCCTTCGCCGATCTATCAGAGGCCGCGGAAGAAGTCCGCGGGCATTACCGACGCCTGTCGAGTATCGATTTTCAAGGCACCCTATTGGCCAAGTGGGTGCTGGACTCGCTCGATGCGATTCTGAAAGTGCTCATGCGCCAGATCGCGCATCCACCTTCAGGTGCAGAGGAATTTATCTCGACGGTTGTGGATGACCTAAAGCCACTCATAACTTGGGTTGGAGGATTTTTTCCTGCTGATCGTCCTGCAAAGGGACACCACTTGTCCGACGCGACGGCCAATCTTGCGGTCTTTGGACTCGATGCGCTCGACAAAGGCTGGCCCGACATCGCGCAGACCTGCGCAGAAACAATCGAAAGAATTGCTGATAACGTTGGGGGAAAGATCAGCGCCTATAACTTGGCCGACATACATGTCGATCTAGAAGTTATTGCCCGAGCCGGTGAAAGGACAGCCGGGAAAGCGTTTGCTGCAAACGTTCGATCCATGATCTCTCTGCCCGCAAATCTCAATCAAGATAGTCAAAAGCATCACCTTGAAGCGCGGGCAACACGGTTTGCCCAATTGGACGAAGCTGTATCAAAGGCAGGCCGTCGGCCGTACTCAATGAAAGCCTATCCTGCCGAGCGCCTGCACGCGTTCTTTGAAATTCATCCGCAGCGATAGTGCGTGCCCGGCGGTGATAGCGAGGATCGATGCAATGGCGACGGATGATGACCGCAAGCTACCAACTGCCGCGCTGGAAGACGCGCTGCAGGCGCACCTGAAGCAGACGCCTGCGACCTGTGGACAACCCGTTCGGCACGAGGCTGTCACCCATGTCTTAGGTACGTTCCGTTACCCATGTCTTCGGGCCGGACACTGGGGCGCTGGTGCCGCAAGAGGGATTCGAACCCCCGACCCCGTCATTACGAATGACGTGCTCTACCAACTGAGCTATTGCGGCGAACCCTGCCGGGGCCCGCGCGAGGCCGGTCCCGATACGCGCGCTCGTGATATCGGGCATGGCCCGAATTGGCAAGGTGGAGCCGGCTTCGAAATGCCCCTCACCCGCCCCAGCGAGACCAGAATCCGCGCCAGCCGCCGGCCTGGGCCTTGGGCGTGCCGATTTGTTCCGTAAATTCATCGCTCGGGCCCTCGTCATCGATCCCGGGATCATCCGGGGCGCGGACGATCGGGATGACGGCGGGAATAGGCGCTGGGGCCGGCTTGCCGAGGTCGGCGCGAGTCCGGAACACCGGCGTTGCCGCCGCCGGCGATGATTCGGCGATCTCAGGGGCCGGTTTGACCGGCTCGGCGGGCGTGACCACCGGCTCTTCCTTGGCGTCCTCCTTGGCCTCCTCGGGGGGCGAATTGTCCTGAGAGGCCGCCACCGCAGCTGGCGCCCTTACAAGCAGTTCCGCCGGGCTTTCGCTCGGGACCGCCGTCTCCCGCTTCGGCGGCGGGGCCGCCAGCATGGCTTCCTCGAACGCCGAGGATTCGATCATGTCGCCCTTGCCGGAAGGAAGACTCGCGACCGGCGTCTGCCACTGGAACGCGTCAAGGCGGCCGGTGACCGGGGACACCGGACGCCAGCGGTCGCTGACATAACCGTCCGCGGTCCAGGCCGGATCATGGCGGGCGCGCACCGCGCGCAAGGTCCAGGCGCGGGCCCGGCCACCGTCACCATGCTCGGTGCGCTCGATCTCGGCCATCAGCAGCGCCACGCGCTGGGTCGGGTCGTTGACGTAAGGCGACAGCACCTTGCGCGCACGGGCGAACTCGGACGCATCGATCGCGGCGCGCGCGATCGCCAGCTGGCCCTCGACATGGCCGGCCTTGTCGGCAGGAATCTTGGCGGCAAGCGTCTCGACCCGCTGCAAGCGCTGCCGCGCGGAATCGCCGAGCTTCACATGCGCATAGGCATCCGCAAGATCAGGATGCGGATTGGCGAGCCAGGCGGCTTCAACCAGCTTCATAGCGCGGCGCACCTGATGCGCCTCGCTCTCGAATTTTGCGGCGAGCACCGCGGCCGGGACCAGGGTCGGCGCGAGCTTGATCGCCTCCATCACGCTCTCGCGCGCGACGTCGCGGTCCATCTTCTCCAATTCCAGCGCGCGTGCGGCGAGCAGCACACCGCGCTGGCGACGATAGGCCTGCTTGTCGATCAGGCCCGCGGACAGATTCGAATCGAGAATCGCGAGCGCGCCGCTCCAGTCACCGCGCGCGCAGCGGAAGCCGAGCACCGCATGCGAGGCCCAGGTCGAGGACGGCGACAGCTTGATCGCTTCCTCGGCGATCATCACAGCGCCGACCGCATCGTCGGCGCGCTGCGCCTCGATGAACAGGCCGCGAAGGCCGAGCAGGCGCGTGTCCTCGCGCGCGGCCATGGCACGGAAGACGCGCCGCGCCTCGTCGCGATTGCCCTCGAGCTGGGCCGATTGCGCATGCAAGAGAAGCGCGAGCGGATCGTTTGTGGCCAGCCGCCGCGCGGTATCGGCGTGGCGACGGGCAAGCGCGGTATCGCCATGGCCGATCGCAAGCAGGCCGTGGGTGATGGCGTGACGGCCGCGGGCGTGACGCTTCTCATGACGACGGCGCCGCAGACGCCCAGGCGCACGCCAGGTCATCGTCAGCAGACTCCAGACCAGCACGACTGCCGCGGCAAAGAGGCCAAGCAAGAACACGAACCTGGGAAGCGTCGTTGTGGCGCGGAAAGCGCCCGCGGTCAGGACGAGGTCGCCGGGCTGGTCGGCAACCCAGGCCGCGCCGGCCGCCGCCAACGCGATCAGAACGAGGAAGAGGACGATGCGAAGCATGACGATCCCTATACGCGCTGATTATTGCGCGAACCTTTATTGCTTGACGAGATCGGCCATGGCGCCGTCGGCGAATTTGCGTGAGGCGGCGAGCGCTGCGTCACGGGCATCGGCCTTGTCGAGCCAGACCTGTGCCGGCGCACGATCGGCTTCGGGCAGCGTCTTCAGCTCACGCCGCGCTTCCACGAAATCGTTGCGAAGCGCTGCGGCTGTCACCCGCGCGACGATGGCGCCGCGATCATTGCCGACCCCGTCGGTGCGCTCGATGCGAACGAGTTTTGACGCCCCCGCCTGGAGGCGCTCGACGATGCCGGTGCCGCTGGCCGGGGCTTCCGCCGGCGGCGACAATTTTGGCACGATGTTGAGAAGCTCGCGACTCAGCGCGACCGGCGTCGGGATGCCTGACGATGCAAAGGTGTCGAGCGGCTTCAGCATATCGGGCTTTGCTGCCAGCGACCGCGCCGCGGCGAGCTGCGACTCGTAAGCGTCCCCGTGGCGAACGGCGACGTCGAGCAGGGCCGCCGCCACCACATGGCGCAGCGGCTTGTCGTCCGTCGTCCTGGCGTCGGCGATCTTCTCGCTCTGCTGCGCGAGTTCGGCACGTTCGGTCTTGGTGGCACGCTCGAGCTGCGCGATACGGTCGTTGAGAGCGGCAAGATCGGGCGCGGCGGCGCGCGGCGCCGATTTCGCGTCGTTCAGGGCGCCCGCGGTCTTGTCGGACTGCGCGCGCAGATTGGCGATGTCGCTGCGCAGGCCAGTTGCGGATTTCTCGAGCGCATCGATCCGCGCCACCATGGCCGGATCGGCGGCAGGCTTGCCCGCCTTGGCTTCGACCGCGGCAACACGCCCGCTCAGCGCATCGACCGTTGCGCCCGTCACTTGCGGAGCGGCCGGCGGGGCCTGCACTGCAGGCCAGCCCAGCATCCAGCCGACCGCGATCACAATTGCGGCTGCGACCGCGCCAGAGAACGGAGCGATAACCCAAGGTGAAATCGACGGCGATACGGACGCGGCCGCAACGGAAGACCGCTCCTCGGCAGGTTCGGGCTGCGGCTCGGCATTGGCTTCTTCGGACTTCGCTTCTTGAGACTTGGCTTCTTGAGACTTCGCTTCTTGAGACTTGGCCTCTTGAGACTTGGCCTCTTCGGACTCGCCCTCTTCGGACTTGGCCTGCTCATGCGTGGCCTGTTCGGCCGCCGCCCGAGCCTCCGGCTCGCCCGCCGCCTCCTGCGGCTGGGTCGAGACTTCGGTTGCCTCGAGGTCGATGGTGGGCGGGGTGCGCTTGGCACGGCTGGACTCGGGAGCCAATCCTGCGTCTTCAGGCTTGTCGTCGGCCATCGTGACGGTTCCTCACACTTACATGCCCTAAACGGACCCGATTGCGTCGGATTCGGCCCGACCTCTTACGCCAAACGGGTGCGCAAAGCACGCTCCAAGGTGCCAAATAAGGCATTTTCGTCCGGCGTCGCGGCCACCAGAACCTGCGAGGCACCGGCCTCGCGCAGCACACCTGCGACTGTCTCGGACAGGCAGCATTGCGGGATCGCCAGAGCCGAGATTTCGACACCTTCGTCCCGCGCGGCCTCCAGGAAAGCCCGCGCGCTGCGCCGGGAGTAATGCAGCACCGCCTCGATCCCATGGGCGGCAAAGCCCTCACAGACATCGCGCGGCAACAGCTTGACCGGGACCATGCGATAGGTCGTCTGCGTCACGACGTTGAAGCCTTCGGCGCCGAGCTCACCGCTGAGGTCGCGCGACAGATCCGCGCCCGCGAGATAAAGCACCGTGCTCTTTTTCTTCAGCAGCTTGTCGCGCGCGCCCTGCATCACCTTATCGCGCAAGGCCGCGGCATCGCCGCCGGCGACGACCACCTCGGCGAAGCCGGCATCGCGCGCGGCGGCGGCCGTGTGCTCGCCGACTGCAAACAGCGGCAGCTCCAGGAGGCCAAGGTCCCGCAATTGTGGCGCGACGGCACGGATCGCATTGGCCGATGTGACGATGACGGCGCTGTAGCGCGTCTCGCTCTCGTCATGGAAGGCGACCGGCTCGAACTTGAGCACCGGGGCAAGCAGCACCACATGACCCCGCGCACGCAGATTTTCCGCCGTTGCCTCATTGTCGGGATGCGGCCGTGTGACAAGAATGGACATCGCTTGGTTCCGGGACACGTGGCGGTGACGCATTCACGAGGAGAGCTGCGCGTGGCGATTGCGCAAGCCGACCCCGGAATGCTACCGGACGTACCAGAACTCTGCTTTGCGGATGAGCGCAAGGGGGTGAGAAGGGCGCAAATTGGATACCAATTCGCCAATGCTGGTACTGGGCATAGAAACCACCTGCGACGAGACCGCCGCGGCCGTGATCGAGCGCGCGCCTGACGGCAGCGGCAGGATCCTGTCCAATATCGTGCGGTCGCAGGTCGAGGAGCATGCCCGTTTTGGCGGCGTGGTGCCGGAGATCGCTGCCCGCGCGCATGTCGATCTGCTCGACGGTATCATCGACCGCGCCATGCACGAGGCCGGCATCGACTTTGCCCAGCTCAACGGTGTCGCGGCCGCCGCGGGCCCTGGACTGATCGGCGGCGTCATCGTCGGGCTCACCACCGCGAAGGCGATCGCGATGGTGCACGACACGCCGCTGGTCGCAGTGAACCATCTCGAAGCGCATGCGCTGACGCCGCGCCTCACCGACGCAGTCGAATTTCCCTATTGCCTGTTTCTCGCCTCGGGCGGCCATACCCAGATCGTCGCGGTCACCGGCGTCGGCCAGTATGTGCGGCTCGGCACCACCGTCGACGATGCGATCGGCGAAGCCTTCGACAAGGTCGCGAAGATGCTGGGCCTGCCCTATCCGGGCGGGCCGCAGGTCGAACGCGCGGCAGCAAGCGGCGATCCGGCGCGATTTGCGTTTCCGCGGCCGATGCAGGGACGCCCCGACGCCAACTTCTCGCTATCGGGATTGAAGACGGCGGTGCGCAACGAAGCGAGCCGGTTAGCTGAGATCGCGCCGCAAGACGTCAGCGATCTCTGCGCGAGCTTTCAGGCCGCCGTGCTCGACTCCACCGCCGACCGGTTGAGCGTCGGTCTCAAACTTTTCCGCGAGCAGTTCGGCGCGCCGCGAGCGCTGGTGGCGGCCGGCGGCGTCGCGGCCAACCAGGCGATCCGCGGCGCCCTGCATGACGTTGCAAGGAAAGCCGGAACTCAACTGATCATGCCGCCGCCGGCGCTCTGTACCGACAATGGTGCGATGATCGCCTGGGCCGGCGCCGAACGTCTCGCGCTCGGCATGACCGACACGATGGAAGCGCAGCCCCGCGCGCGCTGGCTGCTCGATGCGAACGCGACGGCACCGGCCGGGTACGGCAATACGCGGGCGGGATACTAGCAATGACAGCGTTCCAATCCGTTGCGGTGATTGGAGCCGGCGCCTGGGGCACGGCGCTGGCGATGGTGGCGGCGCGGGCCGGACGAAACGTGACGCTGTGGGCGCGCAGTCCCGAGCACGCGACGCGAATCGCATCGACCCGCGACAATCCGCGGCTGCCGGGCGTGCGGCTTGCACCGGAGATCATGGTGACGAACGATCTCGCGATGGCGGCATGCGCGGATATATTGCTGATCGCAACGCCGGCGCAGCATCTGCGCGGCGTCGTCAACATGCTGGCCTCGCATCTGACAGGACCGATGCCAATCGTCGCCTGCGCCAAGGGCATCGAGCACGGCACCCATAAATTCATGACCGACGTGATCGCCGAGGCCGCGACTCATGCGCAGCCGGCGATCCTGTCGGGCCCAAGCTTTGCCGACGATGTCGCGCGTGGCCTGCCGACTGCGGTAACGCTGGCGGCGAGGGAGGAAGCGCTCGCGAGCCACCTGGTGCAGGCGCTGGGCTCGGCGACCTTCCGGCCCTATCACACGACGGATGTCCGCGGCGTCGAGATCGGCGGCGCGGCCAAGAACGTGCTGGCGATCGCCGCCGGCATCGTGGTCGGCCGCAACCTCGGTGCCTCCGCGCTCGCCGCGCTGACCACGCGCGGCTTCAGCGAGCTGGCACGGCTCGGCCGTGCCTGCGGCGCGCGCACGGAAACGCTCTCCGGCCTCTCGGGCCTCGGCGACCTGCTCCTGAGCTGTTCGACCGCGCAATCGCGCAATTTCGCGCTCGGGATTGCGCTCGGTCGCGGAGAGGCCGCGCCGGCGGGCAAGCTTGCGGAAGGTGCATTCACTGCGCCGGTGCTGGTCGAGCTCGCGGCCGCGCGGCACGTCGACATGCCGGTCTCCCAGGCGGTGGCTGCCATCCTGGATGGCCGGTTGACGATTGACGCCGCGATTGAAGGGCTGCTGACACGGCCGTTCAAGGCCGAGGAATGACGACGGCCTTCGCGTCGCAGGTAGCACTTCACGGCTTGCACACGCTGGTCTAGCCTAGCGGCGAACCGCAGGGTCCCGGTCCAACAACAACGAAACGGATCCCAGGGGAAACGCATGCGCCAACCGCATCACGCGATCGTTTCGATTGCCATCACAGCACTCGCCGCCATCACGCTACCCACCGTCGCCCGCGCCCAGGCCGCGATATCCTATGACGAGCTCGCCAGGAGCGAGGCGGCGGCCAATGCCGACAACGGCAAGCTGATCGACCGTCGCGCAAAACTGTCGATATCAAGCATTCCGACCATGAAGGAAAAGCTCGGCGTCAAGGTCGAGGAGACCAAAATCGCCGGCGTGCACTGCTTCATCGTCACGCCGAACAAGATCCCGTCCGAGAACCGGCAACGCCTTTTGGTCCACGTCCATGGCGGCGGCTATGTGTTCGGGCCCGGCGAAGCCGCGTTGCCTGAAGCGATCATGATGGCGGGTTTTGGCGGCTTCAAGGTGATCTCGGTCGACTACCGCATGCCGCCCGACTTCCCTTATCCCGCCGCGATGGACGATGCGATGGCGGCCTGGAAGGAGGTCACCAGGACGCACGACGCACGCCGGATGGCGATCTTCGGGACGTCGACGGGCGGCGCGATGACGCTTGCGATGGTGCTGCGGGCCAGGGACGAGAAGCTACCGAGGCCGGCGGCGATCGCACCGGGCACGCCGTGGTCCGACATCGACAAGGTCGGCGACACCTATGCCAGCAATGAGTGGGTCGACAACGTGCTGGTGACCTGGGACGGCTGGCTCGGCCGCGCCGCAAAGCTCTACGCCAACGGGACGGATCTGAAGAATCCCTATATCTCGCCGATCTACGGTGACTTCAAAGGCTTCCCGCCGACCATCCTGACATCGGGCACGCGCGATCTGTTCCTCAGCAACACGGTTCGCACGCATCGCAAATTGCGTCGCGCCGGCGTGATTGCCGATCTCAACGTCTATGAGGGACAATCCCACGCGCAGTACCAGTTCAACATCAACGCGCCGGAGACCAGGGAAGCTTTCACCGATATCGCGAAATTCTTCGATCGACATCTGAAGCAGTGAGCGTTGCGTTTGATATACGATGCCCGCGCTTGTCGCAGGCATCGGCGTGCCCTAAACATCGCGGTGCTGGAGATGGCGCATCCCGGAACGAGGTGAGTTTGCGATGAACTACTGGCTGGTGAAATCCGAACCGTCGGTGTGGTCCTGGGACCACCAAGTGGCGAAGGGCGCCAAGGGCGAAGCCTGGACCGGCGTGCGCAATTACACCGCGCGCCAGAACCTCGTCGCCATGAAGAAGGGCGACAAGGCGTTCTTCTATCATTCCAACGAGGGCAAGGAGATCGTCGGGATCGCGGAGATCATCAAGGAGGCCTACCCTGACCCGACCGACAAGACCGCAAAATTCGTCTGCGTCGACATCAAGGCCGACAAGCCCTTGAAGATTCCGGTGACGATGGCCACGATCAAGGCCGAGAAGAAACTCGCCGACATGGCCCTGGTAAAATATTCGCGCCTGTCGGTGCAGCCGGTGACGGCCGAGGAGTGGAAGCTCGTCTGCAAGATGGGCGGGATGTAGGCTTCGGTGGCGGAGCCCGCATGAGCGTAGCGACATCCGGGACTGCTGCTGCGACCCCGCATGTCGCTACGCTTATGCGGGCTACGGTATCCGAGCTTGCGGCTCGGGCAACGCGAACACCTCACATGGCGAGGCGATGCCGCGCAGCGAATGCGATCCGAGCGCTAGCAGTGGCATGTCAGTCTCCGCGGCGAGCGCGCCCGACACCAGCACGGTCCTGCCGAGCGGCTTGCACAATCCTTCGAGCCGGCTGGCGAGATTGACGGCGGGGCCGATCGCGGTGAAATCGAGCCGGTTGGCGGCACCGATATTGCCCCACAGCATCTCGCCGAGATGTAGCGCCGCACCGAACGCGAGCGGCGGCAGACTTTGGGCGCGGCGCTCCGCATTGAGATACGTCATCCCGGCTTCGGCTGCGCTCGCGGCACGCAAAGCCGCATCGCATGCGCGGCGTGGTGTCGCCTCGACCACCGGAAAGATCGCGAGCACGCCGTCGCCGATGAATTTCAGCACCTCGCCGCCGAAGGCGTGAACCGCACCGGCGATGCGATCGAACCAGGCATCGAGCGCCACGATGACCTGGGCGGGCGGATTGGTGTCCGACAGGGACGTGAAGTTGCGCAAGTCCGCATAGAGCAGGGCGGCCTGTATGGTCTCGCCGAGATCGCGCCGCAGCGGTGCCGCCAGCACCCGTTCCGCACTGCGCTTGCCGAGATAAGCATCCAACGTCGCGCGCAACGTTGCACGCGCGGCAAGCACCGCAAGGGGCGTCGCGGCGAAGCGCGCGGCCTGGCGCAGATGCTCGATCTCGTCTGCGGTGAACGGGCGCCGCCCGATCCAGCCGAGCAACGGCCCATCGGACCGTCCGACCACGTCTTGGTGCACCTCACCGTCCGCGATGTCGCGCAGCCAGCGGCGGCCGGCATCGTTGGGCAGGTCGGGCGCGAGGCCGCCTGGTGCGAAGCCGAGCGCTTCGATCACCCGGCCGTTCTCCGCGCGCCACAACCAGGTCCGCTTCGCGATCAGCGGATGCGGCACCTCGAGCGTCAGGCTGCCTGCCGCAAGCGGCACGCCGTCGGCGACCAGATGTGCGCCGAGATCCGCGAGCAGGCGGTCGGCCCCGGCGCTATCGGCGGCGGCATCGATCAGCCAGGCGAGCGTCGGCGAGAGGTGCATGGCCCGATCATGACGAAGGCAGGCCGTCTTTGTCACGGGCAATCCTTGACGGGCCGCCGGAGCGCCGCCATGTCCCAGTGTCAGCCCAGGGATGATCGCCGATGACCGAACCGTTCATATTGCGACGCGAGACCCAGATCGCGGCCCCGCGCGCCACCGTTTTCGCCTATTTGACCGACCCCGAGAAGATTTTGAGCTGGATGGGCTCCGAGGCGACCACGGAGCCGCATCCCGGCGGGCTGTATCTGCTCAAAGGCATCGGCCCCCGCGGCGCCGTCGCCCGCGGCGCGTTCCGCGAAGTCGTGCCGGTGCATCGTCTCGCCTATACATTCGGATGGGAGGGCGGCCAGGAAGTGCCGCCCGGCTCGAGCCTGATCGAGATCGACCTGATCGAACGCGACGGCGGCACGCTGCTGCGCATGACCCATAGCGGGCTGCCGACCGAAGAACAGGCTGCCGCCCACGCGACGGGATGGACGCATTATCTGGGACGGCTCATGACCGCAGCCGCAGGCAGCGATCCCGGTCCCGACAGGGGCGTTTCCAACAAGGCATAGCGACGGGAAGTCAGACCGCCGCGGTCGCCACCACCTGCTGCAAAAGTTGCTCGCGCCTGGCCTGCGAGCGCTGGCCCTTCATGGTCGCGGCGAAGCGCTCGAGTATGCCGTCCTCGAAGGCGGTGACGATGGTGTCGTGGACATAGCTCTTGCGGCAGATCGCCGGCGTGTTGGAGAGCTGGTCGGCGGCGGCGCGGATCGCTTCCAGCACCTGCTTCTTCCGGCCGCGCTGGCTGACGGCCGGCGTGATCCGCGACAGCGATTCCACGACGACGGCCGAGGCCATCAGCGTACGAAAGTCCTTCAGCGATATCTTGATGCCGGCGATCTCGCGCAAGAACGCGTTCACCTGCGTCGTATTGACCGCACGCACGGCGCCGTAGGCATCGCGGTACTGGAACATGCGCTTGCCGGGAACGTCGCGCAGGATTCCGATGGCACGCACGAGCTTGGCCGCATCGCACTCTTTCCGCACCGCCTTGCCGCCCTTCGCCATGAACGTCAGCACGAAACAATCGTCTTCCAGCGTGACGTTGGACTTCAGCAGCGTGGTGGCGCCGCGGGTGCCGTTGAGGCGAGCGTAGGATTCGTTGCCGGGGCGGATCGCGGTGCGCGCAATCAGCTCGATCACGGCTGAGAGCGCGAACTCGCGCGTCGGCTCCTCGCCCGACAGGAACGCAGAAACCTTGCGCCGGATCTTTGGCAGCGCGCCGACGAGCTTCTCCAGCCGATGCGCCTTGCGGTGCTCGCGGACTTTCTCCCAATCGGCGTGATAGCGATATTGCAGCCGGCCCGCGGCATCGCGTCCCACCGCCTGGAGATGCGAGCTCGGATCGGCCGAGTAGCGTACCTCGCGGTAGGCCGGCGGCACCGCCATGGAATGCAGCCGGCGGATGGTACGGGCATCGCGGACATGCGCGCCGTTGGGGCGGACGAAGGAATAGCCCTTGCCGCGCTTGATGCGCCGGATCTTCAGTTCGTTCTGGTCGCCGAGCCGCAAGCCCAGCTCCTTGGCGAGGGCCTCGACCGTCGCCGCGGGCGTCGTATCGAACATTTTTTTCGGGCTGGAACGGGCGGAAGCGGCCGGTTTCGGCCATTGTCCGAGGGCTTTGGCCAGCGCAATGGCCGCAGGATCGGCTGAAGCGGGCCGCATCGTCCCGAGATTCTGCTGATCCATCATAGTCTTAAGCCTTAGCCCTGCCTGTTATCGGTCAATGCCGCTGTTCTGATTATTGTTCCAAGGGGTCTCGTTCGGCCCGGGTTGGCCATTTAGGGTGTTCCGAACCGTATTGCGAGTCCCGAATCAGTGAGGTGCGGTTTCTAAATACCTCTGCCGGATGCATGGGGCTCTGCGCCGGCCTGTTCCGCGGATTTGGGTAAAGGCCCGAAAGCCGCCTCCTCGCCTGTTTCAGATCTGCGACAGTCACACCCGGCGGCCTTGATCCTTCGCATGGCCGGGCGCTCGCCGAAGGTCCAGCTTGTGCACCTTGTCGGGTCCGGTTAGCCCGACGCATAATCGGTTCAACGATCAAGTCGGCTCGCCAATGGCCCGTGCTCGGCCTGCCGTATGTGGAGGGAAACATGTCCGAGAAGATCTACGACGTCCCCGCGGAATGGGCCAAGCGCGCCTGGGTCGACCAGGCCAAGTACGCGGACATGTACGCCCGCTCGATCGCGGACCCGAACGCCTTCTGGGCGGAGCAGGCCAAGCGGATCGACTGGATGCACGCGCCGACCAAAATCGAGAACGTCTCCTTCGCGCCCGGCAACATCTCGATCAAATGGTTCGAGGACGGCATCCTCAATGTCGCCCACAATTGCATCGATCGTCACCTGCACAAGCGCGCCAACCAGACCGCGATCATCTGGGAAGGCGACGATCCCTCGCAGTCCAGGCACATCACCTACAAGGAGCTGCACGACGAGGTCTGCCGGATGGCCAACATCCTGCGCACCCGCAACGTCAAGAAGGGCGACCGCGTCACCATCTACCTGCCGATGATCCCGGAAGCGGCCTACGCGATGCTCGCTTGCGCGCGGATCGGCGCGATCCACTCCGTGGTGTTTGCCGGCTTCTCGCCCGACAGCCTCGCCCAGCGCATCAACGACTGCCAGTCCAAGGTCATCATCACCGCGGACGAGGGCCTGCGCGGCGGCAAGAAGGTGCCGCTGAAGGCCAATGTCGACGCGGAGCTCGCCAAGGCCGACGGCGTCGACTGGGTCGTCGTGGTCAAGCGCACCGGCGGCAAGATCGACATGAACCCGACGCGCGATCTCTGGTATCACGAGGCGGCTTCGATGGTGACGACGGAATGCCCGGTCGAGCACATGCACGCCGAGGATCCGCTCTTCATCCTCTACACCTCCGGCTCGACCGGCCAACCCAAGGGTGTGCTGCACACCTCCGCCGGCTATCTCGTGTTCGCCGCGATGACGCATCAATACGTCTTCGACTATCACGACGGCGACATTTACTGGTGCACCGCCGACGTCGGCTGGGTCACCGGCCACAGCTACATTCTCTACGGACCGCTCGCCAACGGCGCGACCACGCTGATGTTCGAAGGCGTGCCGAATTACCCGGATAATTCGCGATTCTGGAACGTCATCGACAAACACAAGGTCAACATCTTCTACACCGCCCCGACCGCGATCCGCGCGTTGATGCAGAGCGGCGACGAGCCGGTGAAGAAGACCTCGCGCGCTTCGCTCCGCCTGCTCGGCTCGGTCGGCGAGCCGATCAATCCGGAAGCCTGGGAATGGTACCACCGCGTCGTCGGTGACGACCGCTGCCCGATCGTCGACACCTGGTGGCAGACCGAGACCGGCGGCATCCTGATCACGCCGCTGCCGGGCGCGACCAGGCTGAAGCCGGGCTCGGCGACGCAGCCTTTCTTCGGTGTGGTGCCTGAAATCGTCGACGCCGACGGCAAGGTGCTGGACGGCGAGACCTCAGGCAATCTCTGCCTCACCCGCTCATGGCCGGGCCAGATGCGCACGGTCTATGGCGACCACGCCCGCTTCGAGCAGACCTATTTCTCGACCTACAAGGGCAAGTATTTCACGGGCGACGGCTGCCGACGCGATGCCGACGGCTATTACTGGATCACCGGCCGCGTCGACGACGTCATCAACGTCTCCGGCCACCGTATGGGTACGGCCGAAGTCGAGAGCGCACTGGTGGCGCATGAGAAGGTGTCGGAAGCCGCCGTGGTCGGCTTCCCGCACGACATCAAGGGCCAGGGCATCTACGCCTATGTGACGCTGATGGCCGGCGTCGAGCCGACCGACGATCTGCGCAAGGAGCTCGTCACCTGGGTGCGCAAGGAGATCGGCCCGATCGCTTCGCCCGACCAGATCCAGTTCGCGCCCGGCCTGCCCAAGACCCGCTCCGGCAAGATCATGCGCCGCATCCTGCGCAAGATCGCCGAGGACGAACCGGGCAGCCTCGGCGATACCTCGACCCTGGCCGATCCCGCCGTCGTCGACGATCTCGTCAAGAACCGGCAGAACAAGAAGTCGGTCTGAGCCAGGGTCTCTCGTGCCCCGGACGCAGCGCAGCGCTACTATAGCGGTGCGCCGCAGAGCCGGGGCCCGTACCTCCCACGCGCAAAGAACTGGATCCCGGCTCTGCGTCGCGTCACACCGGACGATGCTTCGCATCGCCGAGACGTGCCGCGCCGCGTCCGGGACACCGAAGCAATCCACTTCGCACCGTCCCGGAAACAACAGCCGTTCGCATCCTCACGCACTCGTCAGGCCACGCCCCAGCGCCTGCGCATCTTTCCCGCTGAGTGTTGTTTTCAGGTCATTTACTTTGTTTCGAACATTTCCTTTGTTCCCCCTGCTGGCTGGCCCTTGGCGGCCGTGCGTGGAAACCATCCGGTTAACAGGCGCGGTTAAGAATGTCCCCTGACAAGGACTTGGCGGGCTGGCGATTGCCGGTTTTGCGTCAATTTGGACGATTGGTTCGGGGCAAGGGAAAAATCGATGTCGATGAGGATTGCAGTGGCGCTGGCCGCCACCGTCGGGGCAGGGGTGATGATGTCGACGGCGGCGCAAGCGCGGCCGGAAATGGTGGGGACGCACCTGGCCGACTATTCGCCGGGCACCATCGTGGTCAAAACCAACGAGCGTCGGCTCTATCTCGTCCTCGATAACGGCCACGCCGTGCGCTACCCGGTCGGCGTCGGCAAGTCCGGCAAGCAATGGGCCGGCACAACCCGCATCGACGGCAAGTACCGCAATCCGGCCTGGTCGCCGCCTGCCGAGGTAAAGCGCGACAAGCCGAGCATCCCGGACGTCATTCCGGGCGGCTCGCCGCGCAACCCGATGGGCGTTGCGGCGATGACGCTGGCCGGCGGCGAATATGCCATCCACGGCACCAACGTGCCGGGCTCGGTCGGCGGCTTCGTCTCCTATGGCTGCATCCGCATGCTCAACGACGACATCACCGATCTCTACAGCCGCGTCTCGGTCGGCACGACGGTGGTCGTGACGCGCTGATCGCCGGGATCAGGGCCGGACAAACGGAGCCGCGTCCATCGACGCGGCTTTTTTTGTTACCAGAGGCGCCAACTTCGCGCACACCAGCCGTCGCGATGGCCACCATTGTAGCTCCGCGCGTAACCGCCGGCGAGCAATGCCGCCGAAACGTTGGCGGTTCGCCTGGTCGCGACGTCGGCGAGAACGCGACCATATTTGTCGGGGCCAAGATTGGTGATCGTCACGCCGCCCTGGCCGAGCAGATCGCGCAGCGCGCGGGCCGCGGCTTCGGCCTTGTCCAGCTCCTCCTGGCAGGATGCTTTCATCTCGGGGGCGTCGATGCCGCGCAGGCGAACGCGCACGACGAGGTCGCGGCCGTCGCGCTGACGAACGCGCGCGAGAAAGGTGTCGCCGTCAATGGTGCGAACGACGTCGACCGGCTCGCGACGATCGGGATGGCCGCCTTGCTGGAGCACGATCTCGGCGTCGCGCGTGCCGCCGCCATCCGCGTGCGGAACCGTCCAGTTCATGCCGTGCCGGAAGATGAGCACCGCCGCCACCGCGACGCCGACCACAAACATCCACGGCAATAATCCGGAGAGGCGACGGCCGAACGGCGAGCCGCCGAACCGCGGCCGATAAGAATTGGGGCGATCATCGAAAGGCATCAGGTCACGCTAAGGCTGAGTCGGGGGAACCGGCAAGCGCGCGGTTCCCCCGACCGACGTGCCAACGCATGGAACCAACGTCGCTCTCCCAAGGCCGCAGCCGTAGTTTTACGACCCGCGAATCTTACATAATTCTCAATCATTGGTTGCGTATACCTGCTATACGACAACGCGGGGGGACGGCGGTGGATTTGTTTGGTTTTCGCATTGGAACGAAGCTCGGCATCATCGCAGGCATCAGCGTCCTGCTGGTCGGCGGCATCCTTACCAACCAGATGCTCGGCAACCGATCGATTGCGGAATCCAATCGCCTGGTCATCATCAACTATCTCAACAAAGGCAATGCACAGACGGCGCAGACGGCGATGGCGCGCGCACAGCTTGCCGCTTTCGAGATCGGTGTTGCGCCGTCAGCCGGCGAGGTCGACAGGTTTCTCGAGACTCTTCGCACCCACGCAACTGAAGCCGGTGCTGAAATAGACACCGCAAGGGAACGGGCGACGCGGAAGGTCACGCAGGACGCCTACCGTGAAACCAGAAAATTCGTCGATGCTTATCTGACCAGCGCCGTCGAACTGGCGGCGGTGCAGAAGGCCGTGATTGGCACTCCCGCGGGCACCGCGAAAGCCGGGGCCGAAGCCACGCGGGCGAGCATTCTCGAAGAGCATATGCGCCCCGCGGCCCGGGAAGTCGGCAAGCGTATCGACGATCTGGTAGGTGTCGCCAACGAATTCGCGGCGCGGCGCAAAGGGGAGCTGCTGATCGAGCTCGACCGCGTTGCCAGCTTCGCATTGGTCGTCGGCGTCTTCGTCATGGTGATGCTGATCGGTTCGGCGGTCTTCTCGGTGTTGAACATCGCCCGGCCGATCCGGCGCATCGGCGAGGTGCTCTTGCAACTGGCGAGCGGCAACAAGACAATCGAGATTCCCTACGTCGACCGCGGCGATGAAGTCGGTGACAACGCGCGCGCCGCGAAGACCTTCAAGGAAAATCTGATCCGTATCGAGCAGATGGAAGCGGAGCAGAAAGTTCAAGAAGCAGCTGCCGCCGTACGGCGGAAGGAAGAGATGACCAAGCTCGCTGGCGCGTTCGAAGCTGCGGTCGGCGGGATCATCAACTCCGTATCGTCGGCGTCTCAGCAGCTCGAAGCCGCCGCCGGCACCCTGTCGGGGACCGCCGAAGAGACCCAGCAGCTTTCCGGCATGGTCGCAGCGGCATCAGAAGAGGCATCCACCAACGTCGGAGCCGTCGCGTCCGCCGCCGAGGAGATGAGCACGTCGGTGGCCGAGATCGGCCGGCAGGTGCATGACTCCAGCCGAATCGCCGGCGAGGCCGTGCAGCAGGCGGAACGCACTGACGTACGGATCAACGAATTGCTCAAGGCCGCGGGCCGGATTGGCGATGTCGTCAAGCTGATCACGGCAATCGCGGAGCAGACCAACCTTCTGGCCCTGAACGCCACGATCGAGGCGGCGCGCGCGGGCGAATCGGGCCGCGGCTTCGCCGTGGTGGCGAGTGAGGTCAAGGCGCTCGCGGCGCAGACCGCGCGAGCCACCGAGGAAATCAGCGCGCAGATCGCCGGCATGCAAAGGGCGACGGAAGATTCGGTCGGCGCGATCAAGGAGATTGGCGCGACCATTGCCAGGATTTCCGACATTTCGACGACCATCGCAGCCACCGTGGAGGAGCAGGGGGCTGCGACCGCCGAAATCGCACGCAACGTCAGCGAGGCCGCGAAAGGAACGGTCGAGGTGGCGGACAAGATTGCTCAGGTCAGCCATGGCGCAAGCGCGACCGGCACAGCGTCCGGACAGGTGCTGTCATCGGCACGCTCGCTGTCCCGCGAAAGCGGTCTGCTGAAGGAGGAAGTCGAGAAGTTCCTCAGCACTGTGCGCGCCGCATGACGGCAACCCTGCAGCGCGCTCCCTCGTGTGCCCGGTCGGGTGCGGAACATCCGGGATTGCCCGGGTTTGACCGAGGCAGAAAGCAACTTTAAGCTGCAATAATTCCACAAGCAACCTGACTTGCGGAGCCTGCTGCAGCGGAGCTTTCGACATGAACATCGCCGCGACTGCCACCGACTCGTTCGAACGCATCGCCGACCTGGTTCGACAACAGCACAAGTCTCTCGACACCATGCAGCTTTCGCCAGTTGGCGAATTCCAAACCAGAACCGTTACCCTCGAAGTCCTGATGCGCGAAGTGACGAACTGCCTTGCCGAGACTTTTCGGCATCGCCCAGCGCAAGACTTTCCGATGCTCTATTTCGCATGCGGCAAGGCCCGGGTGGGATCGACGGCGCTGAGCAACCTGTTCGGCATGGCGGGGATGCCCTCGTACTATCAGCCGCTGAAGGCCATGCTGCGCGACGCGCTCGTCAGCCGGGCGCCGACGCCCTGGATCTTGCCATCAGCGACCGATGAGCCGCGCATCTTCAGCAAGGAAACGATCGGGCCCTACGTCCTCGCCGAGAGCCTGTTCAATCCGCTGCAGCTCTTGATCGAGGCGGGCTATCCTCCGCACCGGCTGCATCTCATCATGCTCGATCGCGAGCCGGCGAGTGCGCTGGCCTCATGGCTCGAGAAGCTGATCTCTCGCGCGCCGGAAGCGACATTGCTCCAGCATTACGTCATTGCAGCGCTGAGCGCGGCCCGGGTGGCGGACTACGCGGGCCGACAGGGCGTTCCCGTCACTCACTATGTCTATGAGGTCAGCAAGGAAGCTACATCGTCGGTTCGCGTCCTGTTCGAGCGCCTGGGCCTTTCGGGCAGCTTTACCGAGAACGCCGTAACGTGCTGGCGAAAGCCCGGACAAACGCAGGTGAACAATTCGCGTGTCATCTTCCCGAGCGAAGCGACGATTTACAAGGTGCCCAACCTGCACACCTCCGACAGCGCCTATCGCTACCAGCACCGCGCGACGGCCTCGATCAGCGAATTCCAACTGGACGTCCTGGAGCGCTGCGGCGTCAACGCCGCCTATCGTGCCTCGGTCGCGGCCTGCGTTGGCGATCTCGACCTGAGTGCGTCGGCGTCGGCGCAAATGTTTGGTGATTGGTTCGCGGCGGCGGCGTGATCACCATGCTGGACATTCCCGTGATCGCCGAGCCTGCTCTTTCCGAACGGGCTGACGACAAGCCGCCTCGCACCGCCGCCAGCCATCTTCGGCGCCTGGAGGCGGAAAGCATCCACATCCTACGCGAGACGGTGGCCGAGTTCCGCAAGCCTGTGATGCTATATTCTATCGGCAAGGATTCCTCCGTGCTGCTGCATCTGGCGATGAAGGCATTTCATCCCGGCAAGCCGCCGTTTCCCCTGCTGCACGTCGATACGACCTGGAAGTTCCGCGAGATGATCGCGTTTCGCGACCAGCGCGCCCGCGATCTCAGCCTCGATCTGATCGTCCATACCAACAACGACGGATTGAGCCAGGGCATCGATCCCTTCACCCACGGCTCGGCCCGTTACACCGACGTGATGAAGACGCAGGCGTTGCGGCAGGCGCTGGACCTCCACGGCTTCGACGCCGCGATCGGAGGCGCGCGGCGCGACGAGGAGAAGTCGCGTGCCAAGGAGCGCATGTTCTCGCACCGGAGCGCGGCGCATCGCTGGGATCCGAAGAACCAGCGGCCGGAGCTGTGGAGCCTGTACAACACGATGCTCGCGCCCGGCGAGAGCATGCGGGTGTTTCCGCTGTCGAACTGGACCGAGCTCGACGTCTGGGACTACATTCTGCTCGAGGACATCCCGATCGTTCCGCTCTATCTGGCAGCTCCGCGCCCGGTGGTCGAGCGCGACGGCGCGCTGATCATGGTGGACGACCAACGGATGCCGCTGCTTGCAGGCGAAGAGCCACGATGGCGTTCCGTCAGGTTTCGCACTCTTGGTTGCTATCCTCTCAGCGGCGCAACGATCTCGACGGCGGCAACACTGCCCGAGATCGTGCGGGAGATGATGGCGTCACGCACCTCCGAACGGCAGGGACGCATGATCGACCGGGACAGTCCCGCATCGATGGAGCGCAAGAAAGCGGAAGGCTACTTCTGATGTCCTATCACGGGGCACCGATGATCGCCGCCGCCGATGCGCCGCAGCTCGAACTGGACGATCGTCCGACGCTGCGTTTCGTCACCTGCGGCAGCGTCGACGACGGCAAGAGCACGCTGGTCGGCCGCCTGCTCTACGATTCCAAGACGCTGCTCGACGACCAGCTCGACGCGCTCGCCTCCGAGAGCAAGACGGCCGGCACCACCGGCGGCGATCTCGATTTCGCGCTGCTGGTCGACGGTTTGCAGGCCGAGCGCGAGCAGGGCATCACGATCGACGTCGCCTACCGGTTCTTCGCCACGAAGCTGCGCCGCTTCATCGTCGCCGACACGCCCGGGCATGCACAGTACACGCGCAACATGGCGACCGGCGCCTCCAACGCCGATCTCGCCGTGGTGCTGGTCGACGCCCGCAAAGGCGTGATCACTCAGACGCGGCGCCACAGCCACATCCTGTCGCTGCTCGGCATCCGCCACGTCGTGCTCGCCGTGAACAAGATGGATCTGATCGGCTTCGACGGCGACCGCTTCGCGGCCATCACCGCCGAATATCTGACCATGGCCGGTCAACTCGGGATCTCCCAGGTCCAATGCATCCCGGTCGTTGCGCCCGACGGCGACAACATCGTCGCCGCGAGCGCGCGGATGCCCTGGTACACCGGGCCGACGGTCACGGCCTATCTGGAATCGGTGGACGTTGCCGGCGACGTCTCGCAGCGGCCGTTCCGGCTGCCGGTGCAATGGGTCAACCGGCCTCATGCGGAGTTTCGCGGCTTCTGCGGGCGGATCGCCAGCGGTACGATCGCGACCGGCGAGACCATCGCCGTGCAGCCGTCGGGCCGTCGCACGCAAGTCGCGCGCATTCTCACGCCCGGCGGCGAGCGCGACCGGGCTCTGGCGGGCGAATCGGTGACGCTTACTTTGGCGGACGAGATCGACGTCAGCCGCGGCGACGTGCTGACGGCCGGGGACCCGCGCCTCTGGTCTCGGATCAACTGGCCGCCCATCTCGTCTGGTTCGATGACGAGGCCATGGTCACGGGCCGGCGCTATTTGCTCAAATGCGGCACCGCCTCGACCGGCGCGGTGATCACGACGCTCAGGCATCGCATCGCCATCGACACCATGGCGCGGGAAAGCGCAGCCACGCTCGACGCCAACCAGATCGGCCACGTCCAGCTCAGCCTCGACCGCCCGCTGGTGTTCGAGGCCTATCGCGACGACCGCGACATGGGCAGCTTCATTCTGGTCGATCCGATCAGCCACCGCACCGCGGCCGCGGGGATGATCGACCTCTCGCTTCGTCGCGCCACCAACATTCATTGGCAGCGGCTTGACGTCGACAAATCCGTGCGAGCGCGACTCAAGCAGCAGCGGCCCTGCGTGCTCTGGTTCACGGGCCTCAGCGGTGCCGGCAAATCGACGATCGCCGATCTCGTCGACCGCAGGCTTGCCGAACTCGGACGCCATGCCGCGCTGCTCGACGGCGACAATCTCCGCCACGGCATCAACCGCGACCTCGGCTTTTCCAACGCGGAGAGGACGGAGAACGTCCGGCGCGTCGCGGAGATCGCGGCGCTGTTCGTCGATACCGGCATCATCGCGCTGGTCGCGCTGATTTCACCGTTCCGCAGCGAGCGCGAGCTGGCGCGCCAGCGGGTCGAGGCGGGCGAGTTCATCGAGATCCATGTCGCGACCCCGCTCGCCGAATGCGAGCGCCGCGATCCGAAGGGCCTCTATCGCAAGGCACGGGCAGGGGAGCTGAAGGGTTTCACCGGCATCGATGATCCCTACGAGGCACCGCAGGCGCCGGAGATCATCGTCGACACGTCGGAACTGTCGACCGACGCAGCCTGCGAGCGCATCATCCGCTATCTCCGGGAGCATGATTATCTGTAGCGGGCCGGGACCGGCCTTGCCCGGCATCATCCGGCCGATCCGGCACAGAACTCAGAAGTCGGAAGCGATGCCCTTGCGCTCCCAATCGCCATAGCGGGTCGGCTCGGGTCCCTTTGGCCCCTGCAACTCCTTTGGCGCCGCCTTGCCGCCGTTGCTGGCATCGTCCTTGGCGTCGTCCTTGGCATCGTTCCTGGCCTGGACCGCCGCAGCCTGCCGGCGCGCTTCGGCTTCGGCCAGCGCACGCTGGGCGGCCGGCGTGAGCTGCTTGCGGTCGGGAACGGGAGGCTGGTCGCTCATCGTCGGCTTTCTAGCGCAGGACGGCCCGCGGCGCGACGCCCAATAACGCATTCCTGAAATTGCTCCGAAAGGGCTGAAAAACCCGGAAGCGATTCTTACATTCGGCATATTCGCGTGCCAGAGATCATTTTCTCAAGGCATGCGCCCATTGCGGCGGACTGCCGCTCGCTCAGAACCTTGTTTCCGCATGCCATCTCAACGTTTCGCCCCTCCATCCGAAGTGCCCGGTCTTGCGGCACGGCGGATTGCCGCCGACATCGTCGACGGCGTGCTGCACAAGCATCGCACGCTTGACGAGCAGCTCGACGGCAGCGGCGCCCATCCTGGACTGAAGACGCTCGCCGACCGCGACCGCGCGCTGATGCGGCGCCTGGTCGCCACCGTGCTGCGCCGGCTCGGCACGCTCGGCCATGTGCTGTCCCGCCTGCTCGACAAGGGCATTCCCTCCGATGCACCGCGTGCGCAGAGCGCGCTGTTGATCGGCGCCGCCCAGATCCTCTGGATGGACGTGCCCGATCACGCCGCCGTCGATCTCTCCGTTCGCCTCGTGCAGTCCGACCGCCGCGCCGCCCGCTATGCCGGCCTCGTCAACGCCGTGCTGCGCCGCTGCGCGCGCGAGGGCAAGGCGTTGGTGGAAGAGGTTGCCGCGCAGTCGCTGGACCTGCCGCCTTGGATGCTCGCGCGCTGGAGCGCGCATTACGGCGAGACAGTCGCAAGGGACATGGCGCTCGCGCTCAGCCACGACCCTTCGCTGGATCTGACCGTGAAGTCGGACGCCGCGCAATGGGCGAGCCGGCTACATGGCGAGGTGCTGCCGACCGGATCGGTGCGCACCGTGCTGCACGGCGCGGTGACCATGCTTCCTGGCTTCGCCGAAGGACAATGGTGGGTGCAGGACGCCGCCGCCGCGCTGCCGGCCCGGCTTTTCGGCGACATCGCCGGCAAATCCATCGCCGATCTCTGCGCCGCTCCCGGCGGCAAGACCGCGCAATTGGCGCAGGCCGGCGCGCATGTCACGGCCATCGACCGCTCGCCCGCCCGGGTGGCGCGCCTGCGCGAGAATCTGACGCGGTTGTCGCTCCAGGCCGAGACCGTCGTCGCCGACGCCGTGGAATGGGCCGGACCAGCCGAGGCTTTCGACGGTATCTTGATCGATGCGCCCTGCACCTCGACCGGCACGATCCGACGCCACCCCGATGTGTCCTGGCTCCGGCAGGAATCCGACATCCCCGCCATGACCACGCTCCAGCAGCGGCTGCTGCGAAAATCGGTCTCGCTGCTCAAGCGCGGCGGGACGCTGGTCTACTGTACCTGCTCGCTGGAACCCGAAGAGGGCGAGCATGCGGTAGCTGCGCTGCTGGCCGCAGAGCCTGCGCTTCGCCGGGTCCCGATCGATGCGTCCGAGGTGTCGGGGCTCAGCGAGATCATCACCGCCGAGGGCGATTTGCGCACCCTGCCCAGCCATCTGCCGAACGCCGATCCCAAGCTCGGCGGGCTCGACGGATTTTTCGCGGCCCGGCTCGTTAAATCCTGATTTTGCACTGGATTTTGCAACCACGGCGCTGATTCGCGCCGTTCAAGGTGGTGTCGGCCGTCCGATTTTGGGATTAATAAGGATTCGTCGGAATCTTCTCCCCCATCAAGGCAAGGCGTGTCGGTCGCTCAACGCAGACGTATCTCGACGCTGGTGATGAACCGCTTCGCGCGGAACATGCTCGCGCGCGCGAGCGGCGGTTCCGTGGCCCTTTCGCGGGTCTGGCCCGGCCGCACCGACCGGCTGATCATTGCGCCGCATGACTTGCGCACCGCGGATGCGACCCGCGCCGCCGAGATCTATGCCGGCCGCTTCGTCTTCGCCGGCAAGATCGTCAATTGCCACGGCCGCTCGATCTTCGATCTCGAGCCGCCGTCGGAGGATTGGGAGGTTGCGCTGCTCGGCTTCGGCTGGCTGCGCCATTTGCGCGCCGCCGACACCGCGCTGACGCGCGCGAATGCGCGCGCGCTGATCGAAGACTGGATTGCCAACCCTGCCAGCAAGCGCCGTGCCGTCGCGCGACGCGCCGACGTGCTGGCGCGACGCGTGATCTCCCTGCTGTCGCAGGCGCCGCTGGTGCTCAACGACACCGACAACAAATTCTACCGCCGCTATCTGCGCGCGCTGGCGCGCGAGATCCGCTTCCTGCGCTACACCATGGTCAACATTCCCGACGGGGTGCCGAAGCTCCAGGTGCTGATCGCGCTGTGCTATGCGGCGCTGTGCCTCGCCAACCAGGCAAGTCACATCCGCAGCACCTCGAAAAAGCTCTCGGATGAATTGCAGCGGCAGATCCTGCCCGACGGCGGGCATATCTCGCGCAACCCGGGCGCGCTGATCGAGCTCTTGATCGACCTGTTGCCACTGCGGCAGACCTTTGCCGCGCGCAACATCGCGCCGCCGCCCGCGCTGCTCAACGCGATCGACCGCATGATGCCGATGCTGCGCTTCTTCCGCCACGGCGACGGCAATTTCGCGCTGTTCAACGGCATGAGCGCAACGCCATCGGACCTGCTCGCGACGCTGCTTGCCTATGACGACACCCACGGCGCGCCGATGGCGAACATGCCGCATACCGGCTTCCAGCGCCTCGATGCCGGCCAGACCACGCTGATCATCGACACCGGCCCGCCGCCGCCGGCCGGCGTCAGCCACGACGCCCATGCCGGCTGCCTGTCGTTCGAACTGTCCTCCGGCATCAGCCGCATCGTCACCAATTGCGGCATGCCGACCACGGGCCGCGACAATTGGCGGCCGTTCGCACGCGGCACGGCGGCGCATTCGACGCTGACCTATCACGACACCTCGTCATGCCAGTTCGTGGAGATGTCGGCGATGAAGCGGCTCTTGCACGGCGCTCCCGTCACCAGCGGCCCGGTCGAGGTCGAGAGCTATCGCGAAATCGTGCAGAACGGCACGCTGCTCACGACGTCGCATGATGGCTATCTCGCCAAATTCGGCGCAATCCAGCGCCGCGTGCTGATGATCGCCAATGACGGCGCGCGCATCGACGGCGAGGACACGCTGTCGCCGCCGCAGGGCGGGCGCTTCAAGGGCACGGATGCCGATTTCGCGGTGCGCTTCCATCTGCACCCGGCGGTGAAGGCGAGCCGGCTGTCCGATGCCCGCGGCGTCATGCTGGTGCTGCCGAACCGTGACGTCTGGACCTTCGAGGCGCTCGACGACAAGGTCGACCTCGAGGACAGCGTGTTCCTGGCCGGCAATGACGGACCGCGCCGCACCGCGCAAATCGTGATCCGGCAGGATGCGCGACAGGCATCCTCGATCCGCTGGAGCTTTGTCCGCTCCACCGCCTCGCCGGCGGTCACCAATGCCCGCAGAAATGCGCGGCGGGAGCCGGAACTTCCGCTGTAAACGCGCGCGATTCGGCCCCATCTCGTCGTTGTGAAAGCGGCCAAAAACTGCTATCGAGCCCTCGCTCGCGCGACTGGCGACCTTGGATGGAGCACCATCGGGAAGCGCGGGACATAGCTGCCGCGCGCCTGGGCATTACTCCTTCAGACAGAGGATCTTGCTCATGACTGACCATCCCCGCCGCGTCACCCGCGCACTTCTCTCCGTTTCCGACAAGACCGGCCTGATCGACTTCGCAAAGGCGCTTGCCGCGCATGATGTCGAGCTGGTCTCGACCGGCGGCACCGCAAAGGCGATCGCTGCGGCCGGCCTCAAGGTGAAGGACGTCTCCGAGCTGACCGGCTTCCCCGAAATGATGGATGGCCGCGTCAAGACGCTGCATCCGAAGGTCCATGGCGGCCTGCTCGCGATCCGCGACAACAAGGACCATGCGGACGCGATGAAGGCGCATGGCATCGCGCCGATCGATCTCCTCGTCGTCAACCTCTATCCGTTCGAGGCGACCGTCGACAAAGGCGCGGGCTTTGAGGATTGCATCGAGAACATCGACATCGGCGGCCCCGCGATGATCCGCGCCGCCGCGAAGAACCATGACGACGTCGCCGTCGTGGTCGAGGCGGAGGACTACAAGGCGGTGCTCGACGAGCTCGCCGCCAACAAGGGCGCAACCACGCTGAAGCTGCGCCGGCGGCTTGCCGCAAAGGCTTACGCGCGCACCGCCGCCTATGACGCCGCGATCTCGAACTGGTTCAACCGCCAACTCGAGATCGACGCGCCCGATTTTCGCGCCTTCGGCGGCAGGCTGATCCAGTCGCTGCGCTATGGCGAGAACCCGCACCAGACCGCGGCGTTCTATGCGACGCCCGACAAGCAGCCCGGCGTCTCGACCGCGCGACAGCTCCAGGGCAAGGAGCTCTCCTACAACAACATCAACGACACCGATGCGGCCTATGAGTGCATCGGCGAGTTCGACTCCAAGCGCACCGCGGCTTGCGTCATCGTCAAGCATGCCAATCCCTGCGGCGTCGCCGAAGGCTCCGACCTCGTCGGCGCCTATCACAAGGCGCTGGCCTGCGACTCCACCTCCGCCTTCGGCGGCATCATCGCAATGAACCGCGCACTCGATGCCGACACCGCGCGCGAGATCACGAAAATCTTCACCGAAGTGATCATCGCGCCCGACGCCAGCGAAGAAGCGATCGCCATCATCGGCGCGCGCAAGAATTTGCGCCTGCTGCTCGCAGGCAGCCTGCCCGATCCGCGCGCGCCGGGCCTGACTGCCAAGACGGTGGCGGGCGGTCTGCTCGTGCAGAGCCGCGACAACGCCGTGGTCGACGACATGACTTTCAAGGTCGTGACCAAGCGTGCGCCGACGGATTCGGAGATGCGCGATCTGAAGTTCGCGTTCCGGGTGGCCAAGCACGTCAAGTCCAACACCATCATCTACGCCAAGGATCTCGCCACCGTCGGCATCGGCGCCGGCCAGATGAGCCGGGTGGATTCAGCGCGGATCGCGGCGCGCAAGGCCCAGGATGCGGCGGGTGAGCTGAAGCTCGCCGAGCCGCTCACCAAGGGCTCGGTGGTGGCGTCGGATGCGTTCTTCCCGTTCGCCGACGGCATGCTTGCCTGCATCGAGGCCGGCGCCACCGCCGTGGTGCAGCCCGGCGGCTCCATGCGCGACGACGAAGTCATCAAGGCGGCCGACGAGCACGGCATCGCCATGGTGTTCACGGGAACGCGGCATTTCAGGCATTAAGTCGCACGACGAACGTAGCCCGGATGGAGCGCAGCGAAATCCGGGTTGTCGTCCCGCGGAAAGACCGTCCCGGATTGCGCTTCGCTCCATCCGGGCTACGAAGCGCGGCTAATCCCGCACCCGCATCAACAGCGCTAGCCCCGCGACGAAGAACACCACCAGCACGGCCATGCCGGCCTTCTGGCTCGCTGTCACCGCGGTAATCACGCCGATCAGCAGCGGGCCGATGAAGGACGTCACTTTCCCCGTCAGTGCGAACAGACCGAAATACTGCGCGATGCGGTCCTTCGGCGCGAGACGGATCAGGAGCGTGCGTGAGGCGGCTTGCAGCGGACCACCGGCTGCACCGATCAGGCAGCCCAGCACCAGATAAGCGCGCTCTGACGCAGCGGCGAACAATGCACCGCCAGGCGCGGGCGACGCGACCTTGATGAAGAAGATCGAATCCTTGTCGACCAGCAGGATCGCCGCCACCGCCAGCAGCAGGACCAGCATGCTGCCGGCGATCACGCGCTTCGGCCCGAGACGATCGTCCAGCTTGCCCCCGAGCCACGCGCCAAACGCACCGGCGATCGCGAGCATGATGCCAAAGGTGCCGATCTGGATCGTGTGCCAGCCGAACGTGCCCGCGGCATAGATGCCGCCGAAGGCGAACAGCGACACCAGACCGTCGGTGTAGATCATGTTGGCGAGCAGAAACGCCGCAAGCGATTTCTGTTTCGGCAGACCCTTGATCGATTGCTTCAGCTCCGACAGACCTTCGTGCAGCGCCGCGCGCACCGGGCGCTTCGCCGGATAGTCCGGCGTGAACAGGAACATCGGCGTCACGAAAACGATGAACCAAAGCCCGGTCAACGGTCCGGCGGCGCGGTCGCCCTGGTGGCTGGCGGGATCGAGCCCGAACAGCGGCGTCAAACCGAGCAGCGTGCGGCCGGTCTCGGGATTGGCGGCGAGCAGGCCGAGCACGATGATCAGGCTGACGATGCCGCCGACATAGCCGGTCGCCCAGCCGGTGCCGGAGAGCCGGCCGATACGCTCCGGCGGCACCAGGGTCGGCATCATCGCGTTGTTGAAGAGCGTAGCGAATTCCGCGCCGACGCTGGCGAGCGCGACCGCGGTGAGCAGCGGCGGAATGATGGAGGGATCGCCGGGCTTGCCGATCCACAGCGTGCAGGATGCCAGCACCAGCACTGTGCCGAATCCCGCGATCCACGGCTTCCTGCGGCCAGAGGCATCCGCAATGGCGCCGAGCACCGGCGACATCAACGCAATCGCGAGGCCCGCGGCGGCCATCGCAAAACCCCACAGCGATTGGCCGGTGGCAGGATTTGGCGCAATGCTGGTGGCAAAATAGGGCGCGAACACAAAGGTCGTGATCAGCGTGAAATAAGGCTGCGCCGCCCAGTCGAAGAAGATCCAGCTGACGACGGCGGCGCGCGGCGGATAGGTCCGCTGCGCGCCGGCCATGCGCGCATCCGGGGCGATAGTCGTCATCACGCAGTCCTCATCACGAACAGTTTTGCCTCTGTTGGGGCAAACCGTATAGCATTGCAGCGGCGCGTGTGAACTGGCTAGAGGCCACGGCGGAAGTTGATGATGTCGTCTTTTTCGACACGGCGGACATTTTTCGCCTTCATTGCCATTCTGGCGTTCGGGCTACCGACCGCGACCGCGCAGGATGCGCGGCGGGCCTATGTGCCGCCCGCACTCGATACGGTGCACGCCGTCCCCGCCGAGCACGGCATGGTGGTGGCGCAGGAGAAGATCTCTGCGCAGGTCGGCGCCGACATCCTGCGGCGCGGCGGCAATGCCGTCGATGCCGCGGTCGCGACCGGCTTTGCGATGGCCGTGACCTATCCGCGCGCCGGCAATATCGGCGGCGGCGGCTTCATGGTGATTCATTCCACCGAGCGCAACGAAGACATCACGATCGACTATCGCGAGACGGCGCCGGCCGCGACCACGCCGCAAATTTTCCTCGGCGCCGACGGCAAGCCCGATGCGGCGAAGTCACGGGATTCCACGCTCGGCGTCGGCGTGCCCGGCACCGTCGCGGGTCTTGCGCTGGCCTTGGAAAAATATGGCTCGGGCCGGTTCACGCTGGCGCAACTGCTCGAGCCCGCGATCGCGCTCGCCCGCGATGGCTTCCTCGTCAGCGACGATATGGCCGACACGCTGCCGGGCTGGCACCGGCGGCTGGTGCGCTGGCCCTCCTCGGCCAAGATCTTCTCGCGACCTGATGGCTCGCCGCTCCGCGAAGGCGACAGGCTGGTGCAGAGCGATCTCGCCGAAACGCTGTCGGCCGTCGCCGCACAGGGCCCGCGCGGTTTCTATGAGGGGCCGGTCGCGGAAAAACTTGCCAAGGCTGTGTCGGACGCGGACGGCATCATGACGCCTGACGATCTCAAATCCTATCAGGCGGTGATCCGCGCGCCGGTGCGCGGCACCTATCGCGGCTATGACATCGTATCGATGCCGTTGCCGTCGTCCGGCGGCGTGGTGCTGGTCGAGACGCTCAATATCCTCGAAGGATTTCCGCTAGCCGATTTGAAGCAAGGATCGCCGGCCTCGCTGCATCTATTGATCGAGGCCATGAAGCGCGCCTATGCGGACCGCGCGCGCTATCTCGGCGATCCCGCCTTCGTCAACGCACCGATCGGGACGCTCACCGCCAAGGACTACGCCGCCAAGCTGCGGGCAACCATCTCCGCCGATCGCGCCACGCCGTCGAAGCAGCTCGTTTCCACCGCGACCTCGCCGCGCGAGGGCAGCAACACCACGCATTTTTCCGTCGTCGACGGCAGCGGCAACGCCGTCAGCAACACCTATACGCTGAACTTCAGCTATGGCGTCGGCCTCGTCGCCGACGGCACCGGCGTGCTGCTCAACAACGAGCTCGACGATTTCACCGCAGCGGTCGGCGCTTCCAATGCCTACGGCCTCGTCGGCTTCGAGCCCAACCTGCCCGGGCCCGGCAAGCGGCCGCTGTCCTCGATGTCACCGACCATCGTCCTGAAGGACGGCAGGCCGGTGCTGGTGACGGGCTCGCCCGGTGGCAGCCGCATCATCTCGACCGTGCTCCAGGTGATCGTCAACGTCCTCGATTACAAGATGGACGTCGCAGCCGCCGTGGCCGCACCGCGGCTGCATCACCAGTGGCTGCCCGACGAGGTCCGGATCGAGAGCGGCTTTCCCGACAATGTCCTGTTCGAGCTGAAGGCGATGGATCACCTCATCGTCGAGCCGATGGGGCAGACGTCGGCGAATTCGATCGCGGTGACCGCCAACGGGCCGCTCGGCGCGCCCGATCCACGCACACGAGGCGCGGAAGCGGCGGGGCAGTAGCTCTGTTCCTGCATGGCGCAAAGGCTGGCCCGTGCTTGCGCAGGCCGCGACGCATGCTACCACCGCCCGCATAAGAAACTGCCGGGGAAACGCACATGGCCACGACCGATCCGACGGAGCGTATCGAGCGCGCGGAGATCGAAGACACCAGCCTTCTCGCCTTCTATCGCGACATGAACGTCGCCGAGCGGCGAACGTTCTGGGCTTGCGCCGCGGGCTGGGCGCTCGACGGCATGGACTTCATGATCTACCCGCTGGTGATCGGCACCATCATCGCGCTGTGGAAGGTCGATGCGGGATCGGCCGGGCTCGCCGGCACCGTGACACTGCTGGCCTCCGCCATCGGCGGCTGGCTCGGCGGCTATCTCTCCGACCATATCGGCCGGGTCAAGACACTCCAGATCACCATCATCTGGTTTTCGTTCTTCTCTCTGGTCTGCGCGGTCGTGCAGAATTTCGAACAGCTCCTGATCGCGCGCGCGGTGCTGGGCCTCGGCTTCGGCGGCGAATGGGCCGCGGGCGCGGTGCTGATGGGCGAGGCGATCCGGCCGCAATATCGCGGGCGTGCGGTCGGCTCGGTACAATCGGGCTGGGCAGTCGGCTGGGGCCTCGCGGTGCTGTCGCAGGCGATCCTGTTCTCGGTCATGCCGGCCGAGACGGCATGGCGCTGGATGTTCGTGATCGGCGCGCTGCCCGCACTGCTGGTGTTCTACATCCGCCGCTCCGTCACCGAGCCGGAGATCGCGGCCGAGGCCCGCGCCAGGCAGGCCGCAAGCGGCAATCGTCCGGCTCTCTGGGAGATTTTCTCGGGCCCGATCCTGAAGACCACGATCCTGGCCTCGCTGATGGCGACGGGCTGCCAAGGCGGCTATTATGCCGTCACCTTCTGGGTGCCGCAGTTTTTGACCAAGGAGCGGCATCTCTCGATCGTCGGCTCGACCGGCTATCTCTCGACGCTGATCATCGGCTCCTTCATCGGCTATCTCACCGGTGCCTGGCTCGCCGACCGGATCGGACGGCGCAATCTGTTCCTGATCTTCTCGATCGGCGCGATGGCCGTGGTGCTGCTCTATACGCAGCTGCCGCTGACCAACGAAATCCTGTGGGTGCTCGGCTTCCCGCTCGGATTCTTCGCCTCGGGCTATTTCTCAGGGATCGGCGCGTTCCTGACCGAACTCTATCCGACGCGGCTGCGCGGCTCCGGTCAGGGCTTTTGCTACAATTTCGGCCGAGGGATCGGCGCGCTGTTTCCGTTCCTCGTCGGCTCCCTCTCGGCGACGACGTCACTCGCGAACGCGATCGCCATGTTTGCAGTGGCGGCCTACGCGCTGTTCTTCATCGCCGCATTCGCGCTGCCGGAGACGCGCGGGCGGATATTGCATGCGGACTAACGGGCACCGTCGTCCCGGGACGGTGAGGAAACTTACCGCCCCACCTGATACGGCCCGCCCTTCTCGAGCGCTCTGGCGTAGGCCGGCCGCGCGTGAATGCGCTCCAGAAACGCCATCGCCCTGGGATGGCCCAGTTCGAGCCCACCGCGGGCCTGCGCCGCCTCAAGCGGAAAGCTCATCTGGATGTCGGCCGCGGTGAACTCGCCGCCGGCGAACCACTCGCTCTTGCCGAGCTCGCCTTCCCAGTAATCCATGTGCTGCTTGAGCTGCGGATTGACCAGCGCAGTGAGCGCCTGGTTCGAGACCTTGCGCACCAGGGGGCGCAGCAACGCCGGCGCGCGCTTCGGCATCAGCGTGAACAGCAGCTTGAGCAGCAGCGGCTGCATCGCCGAGCCTTCCGCATAGTGCAGCCAATAGGTGAAACGCAGCCGCTCGGGCGTGTTCGGCGGCGGGACCAGCCGGCCGTTGCCGTAGGTGGCGACGAGATATTCGATGATCGCGCCTGATTCGGCGACGGTGTTGCCGTTGTCGGTGATGACGGGCGACTTGCCGAGCGGATGGATGGCGCGGAGCTCCTTCGGCGCGCGCATGTCGGGCTGGCGCTGATAGCGCACGATCTCGTAGGGCGCGCCCAACTCCTCGAGCAGCCACAGCACGCGCTGCGAGCGGGAATTGTTGAGGTGGTGAACGGTCAGCATCGCGTGGTCCCCGGGGCTAGGCGTGGTCGATCGGCCGCGCCGTTCGTGCCAGCCCGGGAACGCAATGTCGAGCCATCCCGTCGGATATTTTCACCCGGGTATATTGACGCAACGAATTTACCCGGGTATTAAAGTCGCCAACTTGACCAATATGGCAATGATTCCAATGCAAAAGATTTTCACCGCCTTCCAAGGGCAGCGCCGTCTGGTGTCTGGGCCGGCAGGAGAGGTCGCGCTGGTCGTCAAGCGGATCGTCCCACCGCCCGACGAGCCCATCATCATCTTCGAGGACGACACCGGCCGATCGATCGACTTCGATCTGCGCGGCGGCGATCGCGAGGTGCTGGCGCGGCTGGCAAAGCTGGTCCCGCCCCCAGTTGAGGAGACCACACAACTCAGCGAGCCGCGCGGCCGCGGCCGGCCGAAGCTCGGCGTGGTCGCGCGCGAGGTGACGTTGCTGCCGCGGCACTGGGAGTGGCTCAACGCACAAGCAGGCGGCGCCTCGGTCGCGCTACGCAAACTCGTCGAAGAGGCGCGGCGCGCGAGCGGCGACAAGGACCGCGAGCGGCAGGCGCGCGATGCGGCCTATCACTTCATGTCGACCATGGCCGGCAACCTGCCGCAATTCGAGGAAGCTTCGCGCGCTTTGTTCGCGGACGACCGGCGGCGCTTCACCGGACTGATCGCAGATTGGCCCGCCGACATCCGCGACCACATCGTCAAGCTCGCCTATAGCGACCGCGCCTAGGCGCGCCTTCTCACAACCCCATCGACAGCCGGGCCACGCGTGCTTCGCGTGGCAACGGTTTCGCATGCCCTGATGAAAGACAAATCCATGCCCGCCTCCAAACCGCTCTGGACGACGTTCCTCCGCTTCCTCGTGCCGTTGATGCTGAGCAATGCGCTGCAATCTCTGTTCGGCACTGTCAGCAACGTCTATCTCGGCCAGATGATCGGCGTCGACGCGCTGGCGTCGGTGTCGGTGTTCTTCCCGGTGATGTTCTTCCTGTTCGGTTTCGTCATGGGGCTGAGCACCGGCGCCACGGTCCTGATCGGCCAGGCCTATGGTGCGGGCGAGCAGAGCCGGATCAAGATTGTGGTGGGCACGACGCTCGCGGTCGGCCTGTTGCTGTCGATATCGATTGCGCTGGTCGGCGGGCTCTTCAGCCGGCAATTGATGATGATGCTTGCCACCCCCGCGGACATTCTCGACCAGGCCAGCGCCTATGCCCGAATCATGCTGTTCACCATGCCGCTCGGCTTCGTCTTCCTGCTGATGACGGCGATGATCCGCGGCGTCGGCGACGCGATGACGCCGCTGCTGGCGCTGGCATTGTCGACCGTCATCGGCCTGATCCTGACGCCGATCCTGATCCACGGGTCGTTCGGATTGCCGGCGGCGGGCATCACCAGCCCGGCCTGGGCGGCGGCGATCGCCAACGCGCTGACGCTGATCGCGCTGGCCGCCTATCTGCTGCGGAAGAAGCATGCGTTGGCACCGGACGCCGCACTGCTGCGTCATCTCCGGCTCAATCGTGTGGTGCTGGGACAAATCCTCGGCATAGGACTGCCGAGCGCGATCGGCATGGTGGTGATGGCGATCGCCGAGCTGGTGCTGCTCGGCCTCGTCAACGGCTTCGGGTCCGAGGCCACCGCCGCCTATGGCGCGGTCAACCAGGTGATGGGTTACACGCAGTTCACGGCGATGTCGATTTCAATCGCGGTCTCGATCCTCGGCGCGCAGGCGGTCGGCCGCGGCGACAGAACGCGGCTCGATGGCATCGTGCGCACCGGCCTCATGTTCAACATCGTCCTGACCGGCGGGCTGGTGGCGCTGATCTATCTCGCGCCGCGCGCCGTGCTCGGTATCTTCATCACTGACGACACCGTGCTCGATCTGGCGAAGGGCCTGCTCCGCATCGCGCTGTGGAGCTCGGTGCCGTTCGGCCTGGCGACAGTATTTTCCGGCGCGATGCGCGCTGCCGGCGTGGCGCTGACGCCAATGCTGCTCTCCATCTTGACCATCGTGGCGATCGAGCTACCTGCCGCGATGATGCTCAGCCGCACGATCGGCCTCCAGGGTGTGTGGGTCGCCTATCCGATCGTGTTCTGCGCCATGTTCCTTTTGCAGATGGGCTATTACCTTCTGGTGTGGCGCAAGCGGACGATTCGGCGTCTGATCTGACGGGATCATCAAGAGATTACGACCATCATTAAACGGTGGACCCGTGGCGCGCGCTGCGCCACAATGCGGAAAAGCGATGTCAGGGAGAACGATTTTGACCCGCACAGCCCCGCAGTTCCTGTTCGATTTCGGCAGCCCGAACGCCTATCTCAGTCATCTCGCGATCCCGGCGATCGAGCAGCGCATCGGCGTCAAGTTCGAATATTTGCCGATCCTGCTCGGCGGCATCTTCAAGTCGACCAACAACAAGTCGCCGGCCGAGACGCTTGCCGGCGTCAAGAACAAGCGGGAGTTCCAGGCGGTCGAGACCGAGCGCTTCGTCAAGCGCTTCAATGTCCCGTCCTATGTCATGAATCCGTTCTTCCCCGTCAACACCCTGAACCTGATGCGCACGGCGATCGCGGCGCAGCTCGAAGGCGTGTTCGAGACATATGTCGAGGCCGCCTTCCACCACATGTGGCGCGAGCCGAAGAAGATGGACGATCCCGAAATCGCGGCGAAGGCGCTGGCGTCTTCCGGGCTCGACGCCCAAAAACTGTTCGCCCGCGCCCAGGAGCCCGAAGTGAAGGGCAGACTGATCAAGAACACCGAGGAGGCGGTTGCGCGCGGCGCGTTCGGCTCGCCGACCTTCTTCGTCGGCAGCGAGATGTTCTTCGGCAAGGAGCAGCTGCGCGAGGTCGAGGAGATGATGTCGGGGAAGTGATTTTCTTGAAGTAGGGGAACCGAGCAATCTCCTCGACGTCGTCCTGGCGAAAGCCAGGACCCATAAGCACAAGTCGTCGTTGTTGCGCTAAGCTGGAGTACAGCTTGTCCGGCAACATGCAGTCGGGGTAATGGGTCCTGGCTTTCGCCAGGACGACGTCCAAGAAGCGATAAGAGCAACAACAAGGACAATCCCATGCGTATCCTCGTGGTCGGCGCCGGCGCCATCGGCGGCTATTTTGGTGGCAGGCTGTTGCAGGCCGGCCGCGACGTCACCTTCCTGGTCCGGCCGCGGCGCGCCAGCGAGCTCGCAAGCACCGGCCTCGTCATCAAGAGCCCGAATGGCGACGTGACGCTGAAGGACCCGCCGCGGGTCGAGGCCAACAAGCTCAAGGACAATTTCGACGTCGTGCTCTTGAGCTGCAAGGCGTTCGATCTCGATGACGCCATCAAGTCGTTCGCGGCGGCGGTCGGGCCCGATACGGCGATCATCCCGATGCTCAACGGCATGAAGCATCTCGATATTCTCGACGGCAAGTTCGGCAAGGAGCGCGTGCTCGGCGGCCTCTGCGCCATCGCCGCGACGCTGAACGAGAAGCGCGAGGTGGTGCAGCTCCAGCCGATGCAGGCGATCACTTACGGCGAGCGCGACGGCAAGCAGTCGGATCGCGTCAAGGCGATCGACGAGGCCTTCAAGAGCGGCATCAATGGTGCCACGGCCAGCCAGAACATCATGCAGGACATGTGGGAGAAGTGGGTGTTCCTCTCCTCGCTTGCGGCGTCCACCAGCCTGATGCGCACCTCCGTCGGCAACATCCTCGCCGCCCCCGGCGGCAGGGATTTCCTGCTCGGCATGCTGGACGAGACCAGCGCGATCGCCACCGCGTCAGGCTACACGCCGGGCGGGCCGTTCTTCGAACGGGTGAAGGGCAACCTCACCACCGAGGGCTCGCCGATGACGGCCTCGATGTTCCGCGACGTCAAGGCTGGCCTGCCGGTCGAGGCCGATCACGTCATCGGCGACCTCATCGCGCGCGCCGATGCCGCCAAGGTGCCGGTGCCGAAGCTACGCATCGCGTATACGCATTTGAAGGCGTATGAGAAGCAGCGGGCGGGGTAGCCGCACCTTCCGCTATTTGAAATACGCGAGATAGTGCGAGACGGCGGTGATTTCCTCATCGCTCATGTGATAGGCGACATCGGCCATCGCGGCGCCTCCGCCGCCGACGCGCTGGCTGCTCTTGTAATCATGTAGCGCCTTGACGAGGTATTCCTCGCGCTGGCCCGCGAGCCGCGCGACGGCCTTGGTGCCGGCAAAGCTATCGGTGTGGCATGAGGCGCAGCGGCGGCCGACGGCAACTTGCGCGCCCTTTTTCGACAGGTCCGGATCCCCGTCTTCCGCTGCCTTCGGCGGCGTCATCGCAGCGAAATAGGCGCCGAGATTGCGGACGTCTTCGTTGCTGATTTCCTCGGCGATGGGCTGCATCTGGTCGTTCTTGCGCGAGCCGGCGCGAAAGAACACCAGCTGCCACTGGGTGAATTGATCGGGCTGGCCGGCGAGCGAAGGGATGTTCTCCGTCTGCGAAATGCCGTTCTCGCCGTGACAACCGGAGCAGACGGCGGCCTTCTCCTTGATCGCGGCATTGTCGGCGGCCTGGGCTGGGACGAATGCGAACGCCGCGAGCGATAGCGCGCCGATTGTGTACGAACAAGACTGACGGCGCATGGGGGTCGTTCCGATCTATCGAGCTCGTCATTCAGGGCGCGCGAAGCACGAGCTACGATGCGCAATTGCGCATCTGGGGAATTCATAACCACCAGCCGGGGTTATGGGTTCCGGACTCGCGCCAACCCGCGATCCGGGACGACAGCGGGAGATATTAAAACAAAAGAGGCTGCGGCCGTCACCCGGTCGCAGCCTCCTTCTCGTGTCGCGCTACTTCTTGCTGTAGCTGATGCGGTAGATCGCGCCGGCCCAATCGTCGGCGACGAGGATCGAGCCGTCCTTGGCGAGGATGATGTCGTCGGGACGGCCGAGATAGCCCTGGTCGCCCTCGATCCAGCCGGAGGCGAACACTTCCTGCTTGGCGTTCTTGCCGTCGGGCCCGACGATCACGCGCATGATGCGGCCGCCCTGGTACTTGTGACGATTCCAGGAGCCGTGCTCGGCGATCAGGATGTTGTTCTTGTACTCGGCGGGGAATTGGTCGCCGGTATAGAACTTCATGCCGAGCGGAGCGACATGCGCGCCGAGATTCAGCACGGGCGGCGTGAACTCCGAGCACTTGTGGCCCATCGCGAACTTCGGATCGGGCAGGTCACCCTGGTGGCAATAGGGATAGCCAAAGTGCTCGCCGATCTTCGAGATCATGTTCAGCTTGTCGCTGGGTAGATCGTCGCTGATCCAGTCGCGCGCGTTCTCGGTGAACCAGTATTTGCCGGTACGCGGATCGACGTCGCCGCCGACCGAGTTGCGGACGCCGAGCGCATAGACTTCGGCGTTGCCGGTCTTGGGATCGACGCGGCGGATTTGCGACACGCTGGTCGGGGGCACGCCGACGTTGAAGGGCGGTCCGAACGGCAGGTAGAACCAGCCTTCCTTGTCGACCGCGATGTATTTCCAGCCATGCGCGGCATAGGACGGCATGTCGTCATAGACGACCTTGCCCTCGCCGAGATTATCCATCTTGGCTTCGGCATCGTCGTAGCGGATCAGCTTGTCGACCGCGATGACGTAGAGCGCGCCGTCCTTGAAGGCCAGACCAGTGGGCATGTTCAGCCCCTTCAGGATGGTCTTGACCTCCTTCTTGCCGTTGTTGTCCTTGATCGCATAGACGTTGCCGAGGCCGAACGAGCCGACGAACAGCGTGCCCTTGTCACCCCAGGCCATCTGCCGCGCCGCGAGGACGCCGGGCGCATAGACCTCGATCTTGAAGCCGGGCGGCAGCTTGATCTTCTTCATCATCGCGGCGAGTTCGGCCTCCGACGCGCCGGTCGGCGGCCCCGACGGCGGCGCCAGGCCCTTCTGCGCCTCGGTCTCGTCGCCGAGGAACCAGTCGTCCGGCGGATGGGTCCAGAATTCCTTGGTGCCGGATTCGTATTTCTTCAGCGGCTTGTTCTTGTCCTGCTGCTGCGCGTGACCGGCGCTTGTCCCCGCAAGAAGGGCAACCGCTGCAAGCGCCAGGACGGATTGAAAGACGGATCGATGGAATTTCATCGCGTCACTCCCCTAAGGCAGCCATCAGGGCTGCACGTTATTTTGTTTTGCTAGTCGAGAGGCGAAGTTTGGGTCTGTCGAGAGGCAGACGCAAAAAGGTTAGCACATCTGCGAACGGTGAGAAGCGCGCCGCGTGCGCTGCAGTTGCGCGCAATAAAAATTGAGACGGAATGTCAACGAGGGCGGAACGCCGCAACGGCAACGCGCTCGCTGCAGCGCGGAATCAAGATGACGCGTGGCTAATTTGCAGGCAGCAGGAGGGAGCGTGAACAAAAAAACGCGAAAACAACCCCATGCACAGTAGAAGCGCCCAGGCCATCTTGCTCCCGGTGACTCCGGGTAGACATCTGACGCGTCGAGCAAATTAGCAAAGGCGGCGACTACGGGGCGACGGGGTAAGGACCAACGCCAAACACCGTGTCATGATAGCCTTTCGACCCGACCTCGCGCGCCAGCGTGCTGCGAAAATCGCGGCCATCGCGAAGGCAGTTCAGGACATGCGCGAAGTCGAATTCGGGCCGCCAGCCCAGCTCGCGCCGCGCGCGATCGTTGACATAGACACGGTCGATCTCGGGGAACAGTCGCCAGCCGCGCGCCGCATAGAGCTTCGCACAATCCGGATAGTGCTCGCGCACGACATCGGCCGCATCACGTGCCAGCGCCGCGAGATGGCGCTGCTCGAACGGGCTCGTGGCCGACACGATGTAGCGGGCAAAACCGATCTGCGGCGCGCGCTCGACGGCGAGCAGATGGGCGCTCACCGCGTCCGCGATATCCAGCCGGCGATAGAGCAACTCGTTGGCCTGCGTGTTGTCCAGCGCGTAAGCCGATCGCATCGCCGGATCGTCATCGTCTTCCGGGAAGAAGCGCGAGGTCCTCAAGACCACGACAGGCAGGCCGCGCTCGCGACAGAACAGCTCGCACAGGTTCTCCGCCATCAGCTTGGTCGTGCCGTAGATGTTCTTGGGCACAGGCGGCAGGTCTTCGGTGACCCACACCGCGGCTTGGCCCGCTTCCGGCTGGAGCTGCGAGCCGAATGCGCTGGTGGTGCTGGTGAAGACAAAGCTGCGCACGCCAGCAGCCACGGCCGCCTCGAGCAGGTTGAGCGTGCCGGTGACGTTGGTGTCGACAAAATCCTGTTTGGAGTGGGTCGCCACATGCGGCTTGTGCAGCGTCGCGGTGTGGATCACCGCGGTGACACCGTCCATCTGGCCCCGTACGAAATCGGGATCGACGATCGAACCGACGGCATCGGTGAAGGGCGATAGCTTCAGGTCGATCCCGCGCACAGGTAATCCGCGCCCGCGGAGCGTGCGGAGAAGGGCCTCCCCGAGATGGCCGGCGCTGCCCGTGACCAGAATTGTCATTCGAGACCCAATACAGCCGCCAGCGGCGTGGAAAACCACGTACCCGTCCGGATTGGCTGGATGCTTTGGGAAAAATTGGAGCGGGCGAAGGGGCTCGAACCCTCGACCCCGACCTTGGCAAGGTCGTGCTCTACCACTGAGCTACACCCGCATCCTGTGTCGGTCGCATGACGCGCCGGCAACGGCTGTCGTATGCCAAAAGCGGGAGGGGAATGCAACAGCTACCGGCGGCATAGATTCGCAATCGGAGGCCCGATATGAACCCGAACGCGGCCAAATCACCCAAAAACGCCCTGGAACCGCCGAATCGGCGCGCACGGATTGAAATTCGGCCGCCCCGGCCCAATTTAGGGCCAACAGCGAAGCATATGAATTGGCGGCGTGCTAAAGACCCGCCATTCCAGTTAGACGAGGGGATCCCGTGACGATCATCGACCAGGGTAACGGAGCGGCGGGCCCGGCTGCGACCGATCTGATCAAGGACACCACCACCCAGACCTTCGTGAAGGACGTCATCGAAGAATCGAAGCGCCAGCCGGTGCTGATCGACTTCTGGGCGGAATGGTGCGGCCCGTGCAAGCAGCTGACGCCCGTGCTGGAAAAGGCGGTCAAGGCGGCCAAGGGCAAGGTCAAGCTGGTCAAGATGAACATCGACCAGCACCCGGCGATCCCGGGCCAGATGGGAATCCAGTCGATTCCGGCGGTGATCGCCTTCGTCAACGGCCAGCCGGCCGATGGCTTCATGGGTGCGGTGCCGGAGAGCCAGCTCAATGCCTTCATCGAAAAGCTGACCAAGGGCGTGACCGCGCCGGGTGAGCCGAATGTCGCCGAAATCCTGCAAGAGGCCGAGGCCGTGCTCGCCGAGGGCGATGCCGCTGCGGCCGCCCAGATCTACGCAGAAGTGCTGCAGCATGAATCGACCAACATCGCCGCGCTTGCCGGGCTCGCGAAATGCTACGCCGCCACCGGCGCGATGGAGCAGGCCAAGCAGACGCTGGCCATAGTGCCGGAATCCAAGCGCAACGACCCCGCGGTGAAAGCCGTGCAGACCGCGATCGATCTCGCCGAGCAGGCCGAATCGCTGGGACCTGTCGCCGAGCTGGAACAGAAAGTCGCCGCAAACCCGCTCGATCATCAGGCCCGATTCGACCTCGCGACCGCGCTCAACGCGCAGGGCAACCGCTCGGCGGCCACCGAGCAGCTGCTCGCGATCGTCAAACGCGACCGCAAATGGAACGACGACGGCGCGCGCAAGCAGCTCGTCCAGTTCTTCGAGGCCTGGGGCGGCACCGACGATGCAACCGTCGAGGGACGCAAGCGCCTGTCGATCATCCTGTTTTCATAGGGCGCGCATTTTTTGCGCATGATCTGTTCGGAAAACCGCTGCACACTTTTCCGGATCATGCGCTAGCAAGGCCAGGGGACCGGGCAGATGCCGATCAACATCGAATATCGCGGGCCCGCCGACCTTCCGGAGATCGTTCCGGTATTTCCGTTGCCGGGCGCGCTGCTGCTGCCGCGCGGGCAGATGCCGCTCAACATCTTCGAGCCGCGCTACCTCGCGATGATCGACGATGCCTTCCGCGACGGCCATCGCCTGATCGGCATGATCCAGCCCGACATCGCGCACTCGCCCAAGAATTCCGACAAGCCGGCGCTGTTCAGCGTCGGCTGTGTCGGCCGCATCACCCAGCTCGCCGAATCCGGCGACGGCCGCTACATCCTCGAGCTCACCGGCGTCTCGCGCTTCAAGGTGGTCGAGGAGCTCGAAGTGCTCACCGCCTACCGGCAGTGCAAGGTGGATTTCTTCGCCTTCGTCGACGACTTCACGCCGCGCATGGGCGAGGACGAGGTCGATCGCGAAGCGCTGCTGACGGTACTGGCGGACTTTTTGAAGGCCAACAACCTCAAGGTCGACTGGGAGGGCGTCGAGAGCGCACCCAACGAAGCGCTCGTCAACGCGCTGGCGATGATGTCGCCCTATGGCGTGGCCGAGAAGCAAGCGATGCTGGAAGCGCCGGACCTGAAGATCCGCGCCGAAATCCTGATCGCCGTCACCGAGATGGACCTCGCCAAGAAGCGCACCAGCGGCGATCCGCCGCTGCAGTAGCGGCCTGAATGCTCACGCAGCGCGGACGGCTCTTCCTGCACCTCGCCGCAGCATCTTGGCGATGCTGGATGCAGGCATCGGCCGGCTGAAATAGTAGCCTTGCGTTTCGACACACCCCTCTTCACGGAGGATGTCCAGCTGCGCCTTCGTTTCGACGCCTTCGGCGGTCGTCGTCTTGCCGAGGCTGACTGCGAAACGAACCACTGCTCGCGCGAGATGGTGCGCCTCTGCGTTCTCGCTGGAGAGTTCGTTGACGAAACTGCGGTCGATCTTGATCTTGTCGAATGGGAACCTTTGCAGAAAGCTCAGCGACGAATAGCCGGTGCCGAAATCGTCCAGGGCGATTCGCACACCGAGCTCGCGCAGTTGGCCGAGTACTGCGAACACCGCTTCGCTGTCATGCATGATCACCGTCTCGGTAACCTCGAGCTCGAGCCTGTGCGGCGCAACTCCCGAGCTCGCCAGCGCGCTGATAATGACCGGGACAAGCTCCTTGCTCCTGAATTGAGCGGGAGACAGGTTGATCGCGATCATGAGATGGGCGGGCCATTTGGCGGCTTCCGCACAGGCGGTCCTCAAGACCCATTCTCCCAGTGGCACGATCAAGCCGGTCTCCTCCGCAAGCGGAATGAACTCGCCGGGCATGACCAGACCTCGCTGCGGGTGATGCCAGCGTAGCAAGGCCTCGAAGCCACTGGTCTTGCCGGTCGCGGCATTGACGAATGGCTGGTAGTGGAGCTCGAATTGACCTCCAGCAAGCGCATCCCGCATGTCGCGCTCCAGGTTGCGGCGCGCATGCATGAGCTGGTCGAGTTCCGGCTCGAAGAAACGGAATGCACCACGACCGCCACTCTTGGCCGAGTAGAGGGCGAGATCCGCACTCTTCATGATCACATCGGAATCGTTGCCATCGCGCGGTGCGATGGCAATGCCGATGCTGGTGCCCACCGTGACCTGGTGATCGCCGAGATCGAAGGGTTCGCAAAGCGCCTTTCTGATTTTCTCGGCAAGGGTTGCGGCCTCCACGGCCGGGTTGGTCACGTAATCGATTACCGCGAACTCGTCGCCGCCCAGCCGAGCGATCAACGCGGTTTCCGAGGTGCATTCGCGCAAACGTGCCGCGACGGCGCGCAGCAGGGAGTCTCCCGCCGGATGTCCAAGCGTGTCGTTGACTTCCTTGAAGCGATCGAGGTCCAGGATGAGCACGGCCAGATCAAGGCCGCCGTTGCGCGAAACTGCAATGGCGTGCTCCATCCGCTCCCTGAGCAGCACGCGATTTGGCAGATCGGTCAACGCATCATGTTGCGCCATATGAGTGATCTTGGCCTCGGACCGGCGTTGCTCGGTGACATCGAGATGCGTGGCCACCCAGCCGCCGCCGGCCATTGGCTGTCGCGTCACGCAGATCAAACGACCATCGGCAAACTCGTCGATCCTGCTCGAGACTGCATCGAACGGCAACGTGGCCAATTTCGAGATGAATTGCCCGGCAGCACCCTCGCTGGTGTCGCCCTTGAGGATGCCGTTCACAATACGATGCCTGATGATGTCGGTATGCGGTGTTCCCGTTCTCAGCAGCTCCGGCGGCAGCCGATAGAGTTCGGCATAACGCTCGTTGCAGACGACAAATCGCTTCTCCGCATCGAACATGCACAGGGCCTCGACCATGTTGTTGATGGCCGTGTCCAGCCTGATCTTCTGGTCGTGGATTTCCTTTTGCGAATCTTCCACCTGTTGCCTGGCGAGCGAAAGCTCCCTGATGATTTCCTCGAGTCTGCTGGTTCTGGTCGCAAGCCGGCGATCCGCCAGCACGCCGACAAAGCTCATCCCGAGTACTGACAGAGCCACACCCGCAATTGCCACGGCGAGGAAGGCCGGGGAAAGCGACAGGGTATTGCTGTTCAGCGTCGGGTCTGGAACGATCTGCACGGCCCCCATGGCCGTGAAATGATGCGACACGATTGCGAGCGTCAGCAGCAGCGCCGCGACGAAGGTCCCCCACTTGTCCTTGCGGGCCAGGGCTACCGCGAGTGCAGCGTAGGCCAGGACCATGCCGAGGGCGATCGAGACGAACACCAGCCCCGGCGACCATGTCACGCGGCCAGGCACTTCGAGGGCCCACATGCCGAGATAGTGCATGCTCGCAATACCGGCGCCGATGATGCCGCCGCCGGCAGCCGCGCGCCACCGGCGGGAATTGCTGACGGCAACGCCGAAACCGCCTGAGGTCAGGATCATCGCCGCGGCGAGCGACAGAGCTGTCAGAACGATGCCGTAACCGGTTGAGACGCCGGGCTCGTAGGCAAGCATTGCGACAAAATGCGTTGCCCAAATTCCATAGCCGATGGCGGCGCCGGCGATCGCAATCCAGATCAGCCGCGTCCAAGCTCGCGACGCGATCGCGCGATGAAAGATGCTGACGGCTACAATACTTGCGGCGAAGCACACCAGACCAGCGAGCATGACAAGCCGCCAATCATGCTCTGCCGTGAGGCAGGTAAAAACGCGGAACATCGAAATCGCCTCCCTCGTCAATACTCTAGAGCATCGATCCGATCAGGCTTTCTCGGCGTTAATTTTCCGCAATTTCCGGTTGCATGCCTATCGGGAGGTAAATGTTACGTCAGCCATTGCGCCCCTTTGGCGGCAGCTTGTACGAGGAGGGGACAATTTCCCGTGAAACTACGCGGTCAAGCGAGCCCGCGACTCCATCGGTTGGAACCAAACCAGCTCTGCTCAGGTGTGATTGCGGATGCGTTTGCGACCCGTGATCATCGCGCGGATCAGGTTCTCGCGCTGGAGAAGTCCCATCAGCACCACGCCCACCACATGCAGCACGACGAGGACGATGACGGCGTCCGATGCATAAGCGTGGGTGTCCTCGATCCACCAGACGCCGAAGAAGGTGACGGTCACCGACATCGCGCCTGATATCGTCGAGACCGCGAGCGAGGCCAGCAGCGCCACCAGCATCAAGGTGCCGGCGGGATTGAGCCCGATATAGCGGCCGGTGATGCCGCGACGCAGATTCAGGAGATAGCTTGGCGCGGCGCGAAGCCTGACGCCGACCATGCGGAAGCGCGAATAGCGGCTTCCCCAAAAACCCCAGACCAGACGGAGGGCGAGAAGCGCGATCACGGTATAGCCGACGATGCGGTGAAGTCCGTCATACACGGTGGGCGTGAACCACGCGACCAGGACACAGACGGCGAGGACCCAGTGCCAGAGGCGCAGCGGGAGGTCCCAGACCTCGACCTGCCGCGAAGCGGTTCGATCCGCGGGGGCCCGTGTGGGCTCCCCGCGCGCCTCTGGCACTGCTTCTTTCATACGCGTCAGCTTACTTTGTGGAGTTCGCTTGGTGCAGTTTACTTTGCGATGGTGTGCTTCAGGCTGAGATCTTCCGGGCTGTAGAACAGCTCGTACACCTTGCCTTCCTTGACGCCGTAGACCTCGTAGCACGAGCCTTCGATCTTGGAGCGCCGCACCTCGTAGCCGAGCGCCTTGGCCTTGGCTTCGGCTTCGCTCGCCGGCTTCCACGACGCCTTGTCGAGCTTGGTGCAGTTCTTGAAACCGTCGGCCACGGCCGCCGACCCCGAGCCAATCCCGATCGTCAATGCAATGGCAACAACACGAATGACCTTCACGAACGTCTCCTCTTCTGTCGTGGGCGCAACGCCTGGCGCGAAGCGGGACCGAAGGAAGCAAAGCACGTGATGAAGTCAATCCGGTTCGGGGCCGGCTGGCTTTAGATTTATTCTAACGATCCGAAAAAGATCAGCGCTCTCCGTATGCAGCGCGTCATTTGAGGCGACGCTGCGGCCTTACGTCTCACGGTTTGATGACAGGCTGATCCCGAGGCGCCGCTCAGTAGCCGGCGACCGCCATGGCCACGACGGCGCTGAGCGCCATCCATCCAAAATGCCGGCCGCGCGTGGCCCATGCGTTGGCGAAAGCGGAGAAGCCGAACACACCGGCCATGGTGACGACGATCCAGTGGCGCGCCGGCTCCGATTCCATCCAGGGCGCCGCGATCAGGAGCACACCACCGCCGATCCAGGCGACGGTCGAGGCCTGCCAGACCAGGCGGATCAGGGTGCGGAGCCGTTCCGGCTCGATGCGGGCGCGGGCAAAGACCTTGGTCTCGCCGAGAATGCCATGGATGAAGGCCACGGCAATGGTCACGGCGCCGGCACACTGGAGCAAGAGATCACGCATCGTCCGAGTTCCCTGAAGCTTCGTCCATACAGTTATGTATGGTGAGATAGGCGCTGGCCTGCCGCCTGTCAATACACTAGTGTATGGTTCGAATCTGGAACCCAAGATGACCGAACAGCTGACCGCCGATGACTGGATCAAGGAGGGCCTGAAGGCGCTCGGCAGAAGCGGCTTCACCGCGCTGAAGGCCGATCCGCTGGCGAAGGTCATGGGCGTCTCGCGCGGCAGCTTCTATTGGCATTTCGCCGATCTCGGTGCATTCCACGCGGCCCTCTTGAAGCGCTGGCGCGAGATCGCGGCCGAGCAGATCATCGCCGATGTCGAAGCCGCCAGCGACGAGCCGCTGAAAGCGCTGCTGCGCAGGACTTTTGGCGCGCGGCTCGACCTCGAGCGCGCGGTGCGGAACTGGGCGGCCTTCGATGCGGCGGCACAAACGGCGGTGCGTGCGATCGACCGGCGCAGGCTCGACTATATCGAAGGGCTGCTGGAGGAGCGCGGGCTCGAGGCGGCGGCGGCGCGAGCCCGCGCGCAAATCCTGTACTGGACCTTCCTCGGCTTCGCCCTGTCGGGCCCGCCGGTGCCGGCGGCACGACTCCAGGGCCTGCTCGACGAGATCCTGCGGATGGTATTGGCCTAGCGGACCGCGATGGGCGGCCGCGATTTTCTGTGCTAGGTAGAGGCAATCCGATCGCCGGAGACCCCCATGAACGCGCCCACCGAACGCCCCGAAGCCAGCGTCGATCCCAAATTGCTGGAGATTCTGGTCTGCCCGCTGACCAAGGGCCCGCTGGAGTTCGATTCCGCAAAGCAGGAGCTGATCTCGCGCAGCGCCAAGCTCGCCTATCCGATCCGCGACGGCATCCCGATCATGCTGCCGGAAGAGGCGCGCAAGATCGATTGAGAGCGTGTAGCCCGCTGGTCGTTTGGCGCGATGACCGCGCCACACTTTGGGTGTCGTCCTGGCGAAGGCCAGGACCCATAACCACCGAATTGCGTTGTTGCACGAGCCGGCAACTCCGGGTCTCCGCAAACTATTGCTGCGGAGTATGGGTCCCGGATCTGCGCGCGCCTGGGGCGCGCTTGTCCGGGACGACGAGGAGAGTGGGGGGCGATCGCTCTCTAAACGCGCTACAACGCCTCGCCCTTCAACAACCGCGGTATCTCACCGGTCAAACCCGCGGCCTGGCGGATGAACAGGTTCTTCAGCGGCGGGGCACGGTCGACGAGGCCGAGGCCGATGTCGCGGACGGTGCGCAGCAGCGTCGATCGATTGGAGAACAGGAAGTTCAGCGAGTTGGTGGCAACGCCCATCGCCATCGTGTCGAAGCGGCGCCAGCGCTGGTAACGTTCGAGCACGTCGGCCGCGCCGAGATCCATGCCGAGCCGCGCTGCATCGACGACGACCTCGGCCAGCGCGGCGACGTCCTTCAGCCCCATGTTGAGGCCCTGACCCGCGATCGGGTGGATGACATGGGCGGAATCGCCGACCAGCGCGAGACGCTCGGCGATGAAGGAGCGCGCGACGAAATAGGACAGCGGAAACGCGCGCGGCTTGTCGAGCGCCTTCACCTCGCCGAGATGCAGGCCGAAGCGTTGCTCGAGCTCGCCGTGAAATTTCTCATCGCTCAACGCAATGATACGCGCGGCTTCGCTGCGGCGCTCGGTCCATACCAGCGAGGAGCGCTTGCCCGAAAGCGGCAGGATCGCGAACGGACCCGCCGGCAGAAAATGCTCTTCGGCGCGGCCCTCGTGATCGCGCTCATGGCCGACGGTGACGACGATGCCGGATTGATCGTATTCCCAGCCATGGGTGGCGATGCCGGCGCGCTCGCGCAGTTTCGACTTCGCACCGTCGGCCGCGACCAGGAGGCTCGCCGCAATGACACTGCCGTCACCGAGCGTCACGTCGATGCCCTCGGACCGCGCGTCGTAAGACGACACTGTGGTCGCGCGGAGATCGATGCCCTCGGCCTCGGCGCGCACCACCAGCGCATCGATCATGCGGCGGTTCTCGACCATATGCGCGAAGGGCTCGCCCGGCGCGACGTCGCCGGCAAAGTTGAGGAACGCCGGACGGGTGGCGTCTTCCAGCTTTGAATCGGTGACGACCATGTCGAGGATCGGCTGCGCCTCGCCCCTGACGTCGTCCCAGGCGCCGATCGCCTCGAACAGGCGGCGGCAGGCAGCCACGATCGCGGTCGCGCGCGGGTCGCGGCTCGGCCGTGTGCTGAGCGCGGGGTCGGCGACGATGACGGGGATCTCGGGGCCGAGCCCCTGGCGCAGCGCCAGGGCTAGCGCAAGGCCTGCAAACGCGCCGCCACCGATGACAATGCTACCCTGTACTGACATACCCAATTCCCGGCTAAATCCTGGTCTTGCTAGCAGACTTGAGGTGGGCGAAACAGTGCGGTGAAACAAGGGCGGAACGGCCCGAGATGTCATTCCGGGGCGCGTGCAAGCGCGAAACCGGAATGATGAGGCATTTTGAAAGCACCACCATGTCCAAAAGCCTGATCGACCTCATTTCGATCCTCGACCTCGAGCAACTCGAGGTGAACCTGTTCCGCGGCAATAGCCCGAAAACGAGCTGGCAGCGGGTGTTCGGCGGCCAAGTGATCGGACAGGCGATGGTTGCGGCCTGCCGTACCGTCGAGGGCCGGCTGCCGCATTCGCTGCACTGTTATTTCATCCTGCCGGGCGATCCGCAGATCCCGATCATCTACCAGGTCGAGCGCCTGCGCGACGGCAAGAGCTACTCGACGCGCCGCGTCACCGCGATCCAGCACGGCAACGCGATCTTCTCGATCATGGTCTCGTTTCATGCCGAGGAGGAGAGCGGGTTCGACCATCAGGACAAGATGCCCGACGTGCCGCCGCCGGAAAAGCTGACGGCGGAGGAAGTGGCGAAGCAGCCGATGTTCAAGGAGATGCCGGAGTTCATTCGCCGCTACTATGAATCCGACCGTCCGATCGAGCTGCGCCCGGTCGAGCTCGGCCGGTATTTCGGCCAGAAGATCGAGGACGGCCGCATCCATGTCTGGATCAAGACCGCGGCGACGCTGCCGGACGATCCGGCGCTGCACATGTGCGCGCTGGCCTATGCTTCGGACTTCTCACTGCTCGATGCGATCATGGCACGCTACGGCCGCACACTGTTCGACAAGCGCATGATGCCGGCGAGCCTCGACCACGCGATGTGGTTTCACCGTCCGTTTCGCGCGGACGAATGGCTGCTCTACGCACAGGACTCCCCGAACGCGCGAGGCGGCCGCGGGTTGACCCGCGGCTCGATCTTCAAGCCCGACGGCACGCTGGTGGCCTCCGTCGCGCAGGAAGGCTCCGTGCGCGAGCGGAAAGTCTAAGAGGCATAAGCGCGATCGATCGCGCTTATGCCTCTCGAGGTCATGCTCGGAGCGATCCTCGCGGAGCCAAGACGGTCTCCGACGCGAACCAGTTCATGATCCAGCGATACACCCACGGGATCGGGATGAGGAAGCCGCACAGGAATGCGGCCACGATGCCCCGCCAGAGAATCCCGAGACCGCTGCCGTTGAAGACGATCTCGCGCCGCGTGCCTTCGATGCTGCGGCAGAACCAGCGCATCTGGGCCGCGGCGACCCAGGCCCAGCCGATGATGGTGATGATGGAGATCGCGAACAGCAGGCTCCACCCGACATAGGCCCAGACCGAGCCAGTGAAGCTCAGGCCGAGCGGCTGCCCGTTGGAGGCAAGGTTTGCGACCATCCATTTAATCAGGAGCCAGTAGAGAACGATCTGGGCGATGAACAGCAAATTGCTCAGCAACGGGACGCCGATGTAGCCGATCACGATCGCCAGAACGATGAAGCCGAAAAACCAGGGCACCAGCGCCATCGCATTGCCGGTGAAGCTGAGATTGGGCCGTCCGGGGACCTTCACGCAGGACACGATCCATTTCGTGTACCAGACGAACACCCACGGCACCGGGATGATGAAACACATGCCGATCAGCATCACGATGCTGCGCCAAGTGAACTCGAGGATGCCGAAATCGACCGCCAGCGATCCTCCGCCGCCACCGCCAGCGTAACCTCCGGAGCCCATCATCGGCGGGCCGCCAGCCGGCATCATCGGGGGCGCACCGCCGCCGCCGATCAGGCCGGGGATTTCGGCGGCCTTCTGCCAGCCGGCCATGCCCTCGGACCACACCAGCGTATCCGGGCGCACAATCCCTTGCGCGACCAGGTCGCGGAATTGCCCTTCCGGATAGGGCCCCTGCTGCTTGCCCTCGGATGCGTAGAACCAACTCGCCATGAAACGTCCCCCTCAAACATACTTTTGTACCGGCCGGGACGCTTGGGTTCATCGCATCCATGCCAAAAACGCATTGTGGAGGATGAACGGCTGCCCTGTACAGAGGCGGCCGTTCACATGGCCCAACGTTTTTCCGCTTCAATCTGCAACATTTTTATGCCATTTGCCCCGAAAGATGCCAGATTGACGCTGCGCCGGGGACATACGGCGCGGCGCATCCCGGGGAATAGGCCTAACCATGAAACTCGTCGTCGCGATCATCAAACCCTTCAAGCTCGATGAAGTCCGCCAGGCGCTGACGGCGATCGGCGTCCACGGCATGACCGTGACCGAAGTGAAGGGCTATGGCCGCCAAAAGGGCCATACCGAGATCTATCGCGGCGCCGAATATGTCGTGAATTTCCTGCCGAAGCTGCGCATCGAGATCGCGGTCGCCTCCGACGTCGCCGACAAGGCGGTCGCCGTGATCACCGCGACCGCGCGCACCGGGCAGATCGGCGACGGCAAGATCTTCGTCACGCCGATCGACCATGCGCTGCGCATCCGCACCGGCGAAACCGACAGCGACGCGCTCTAAAGCCCTCATGGTGAGGAGCGCGGAACGCGCGTCTCGAACCATGAAGGCCCGGCTCTAGCCCGCGGCCATCCTTCGAGACGCCCGCTTGTCGCGGGCTCCTCAGGATGAGGGCGGAGTGCGGTGACACAGTAGGACTGACTCTTATCAAGATCGCACCGGGCAACGACGCCACTGCGTGCGACGCAATCATTATGCTGGGGGAAACGACATGGCGGGATTGTTGCGCCGCGCGGCTGCTATGGCCGCGTCGGTCGGGTTTGTCTCGATCATGGCTTCGCCGGCGCGCGCCGCGGGCTCCGAGATCAGCACCGCCGACACCGCCTGGATAATCGTCGCCACCGCGCTGGTGCTGATGATGACGATCCCGGGGCTCGCGCTGTTCTATTCCGGCATGGTGCGCAAGAAGAACGTGCTCGCCACCATGGCGCAGAGCCTCGCCGCGGTGACGATCATCTCCATTCTCTGGGTCGCGTTCGGCTATTCGCTGTGCTTCGTCGGCGACGGCCCGTGGATCGGCACGCTCGACCGCTGGTTCCTCGCCGGCATGACCATGGACAGCGTCAACCCGGCGGCGAAGACGATCCCGGAAGCGCTGTTCATGCTGTACCAGATGACGTTTGCAATCATCACGGTGGCGCTGGTCGCGGGCTCGGTCGCCGACCGGATGCGGTTCTCGGCCTATCTGCTGTTCTCGGTCGCCTGGTTCATCTTCGTCTACATTCCGCTGGCGCATTGGGTGTGGGGCGGCGGCTTCCTCGCCGGCATGGGCGTGCTGGATTTCGCCGGCGGCCTCGTGGTGCATCTGTCGGCCGGCACGGCTGGCCTCGTCGCGGCGAAGGTGATGGGACGCCGTCATGGCTACGGCACCGAAAATCTCTCGCCGTTCGATCTGTCGCTCGCGGTGATGGGCACCGGCCTGTTGTGGGTCGGCTGGTTCGGCTTCAACGGCGGCTCGGCGGGCGCGGCCAATTCGCGCGCGGTGCTGGCGATCATCGCGACCCATCTCGCAGCCTGCTCCGGCGCGCTGACCTGGGGCGCGATCGAATGGTCGACGCGGCGCAAGCCTTCCGTGCTCGGCATGATCTCCGGCGCGGTGGCCGGCCTCGGCACCATCACGCCGGCCTCGGGATTCGTAGCGCCCTGGCACGGTATCGTCATCGGCGTGATCGCAGGCCTCGTCTGCTACTGGGCCTGCACCTGGCTGAAGCACCGCTTCGACTATGACGATTCGCTCGACGTGTTCGGCGTCCACGGCATCGGCGGGCTGACCGGCACCCTGCTGGCCGGATTGTTCGCAACCAGCGCGATCGGCGGCACCGCCGGCCTGCTCGAAGGCCATCCGCAGCAGCTTCTGATTCAGCTCTACGGGGTCGCCGTCACCTTCGTCTGGTCGGCGGGCGTGAGCTTCGTCCTGCTCAAGCTGGTCGGCCTGTTCGTTCCCTTGCGCGTATCCCGTGAGCACGAGCTCGAAGGACTGGATATTTCGCAGCACGGCGAGGCGCTGCAGTAAGCTGCCAGCGGGTTGCTCGAAGCGCCGGGCAGCCTGAGGCCGTTTCGGGGCTTGCGCAATACATAAGCGTATGCTTATGTGTTGTCATGATCGAAGCAGATATCTTCAAGGCGCTGGCCGACCCGACGCGCCGAAAGGTCTTTGAAAAGCTCGCTGGCGGAAGCCTGAATGCCAGCGCTTTGCGCGATGGCTTGGAGATCAGCCAGCCGGCGATGTCGCAGCATCTCGCGGTGCTGCGTGCGGCAGGCCTGGTGCGTGAACAGCGGCAGGGCCGCTTTGTGAACTATGAGGTCGACCCGGACGGGATCGCCACCATCGGGACATGGCTCGCGCGCTACCGCGCCTATTGGCCGAAGCGCATGGAAGCGCTCGCCGATCTCTTGAAGGACATGGACCAATAAGGACCTGGACCAATAAGGACCTGGATCAACAAGGACCTGGATCAATGAGCGACGCAGTGAAGCCTGATCATCCCGACGCAGACTTGGTGCTCGAAACAGACCTGGTGCTCGAATACGACCTCGATGCGGCACCGGCAAAGGTCTGGCGCGCTGTGACCATTCCGGCCCTGCGCGAGCGCTGGCTGCCGGATTCCGACCTTGTGGGCGCCGAGCCTGAATCATCGATCGTGGGCGAAGAGTGCGCTACCGGCTTCGTGATTCCGAACCGCCATTTCGCGAAAGCTACGTCATCTTCCGGATCGAACCGAACGAAGCCGGCGGCACCCGCGTTCGCATCATCCAGCAAGCCTGCGACGATCGAGCAAAGCTGCCGCAGGCGGCCAACGCCAATTGCTGCCTGATGCGCGCGGCCTGAGCCCCGTTCCGATGGGATCGGAACGGAGCTCTAGATTCTTGTTTGACGCGTTTTCTTGACGCGAACCGGTATCCACTTCGCTCGAAAACGCTCTAACGGCAAAAAGACTTCATCACCTGCAGAAATGGAGGTCGCCGATGCGCGACATGCTGCAACTCGTCCCTATGGTCGTCGAACAGTCCACCCGTGGCGAGCGATCCTTCGACATCTATTCGCGGCTCTTGCGCGAGCGCATCATCTTCCTCAACGGCGAGGTCAATGATGCGATGTCCGGACTGGTTTGCGCACAGCTCTTGTTCCTGGAGGCTGAGAATCCGAACAAGCCGATCAATCTCTACATCAATTCCTATGGCGGCGTGGTCACCAGTGGCCTCGCGATGTACGACACCATGCAATTCATCAAGGCGCCGGTCCATACGCTGTGCATGGGCACCGCGCGCTCCATGGGCTCGTTCCTGCTGATGGCCGGCGAGCCCGGTCACCGCGCCGCCCTGCCCAATGCGAGCCTTCACGTGCATCAGCCGCTGGGCGGCTTTCAGGGCCAAGCGTCCGACATCCTGATCCATGCCACCGAAATGCAGGAAACCAAGCGCCGCATCATCCGGCTCTATGCACAACATTGCGGGCGCCCTGAGCAGGACGTGGAACGGACCCTGGACCGCGACCACTTCATGACCGCCCAGCAGGCGGTCGACTGGGGGCTGATCGACAAGGTGTTTGCGGAACGCAGCGCCGCCTGACGGGCCGCCAGCAGGCTTCAGTTGGGGTGGGCCGTCACCTTCATCTGGGTCGGCAGGCGCGCTTCGTCTTGCTCAAGACGTTCGCGCCGCTCGTGGCTTGCGCGTCTCGCGTGAGTATGAATTGGAAGGCTGGACATTGCCCCGCATGGCGAAGCGCGCCAACGAGGCATCCACCTATAATTAGATACCTTTCTACTGCCCGACCCATGAGCAACATTATGTCGGCAGCCTGTCCTGCCTGTATTTTGAGCAGGCCTGACCACGTTTTGAGCGCGACGTAATAGCGCACTGCACAGCAATACGCGTCAAACGCGAAAACACCCGTTTTCATAGTCCGTTAGGCAACACGCCCGATCTGGCACGGCATTTGATTCTAAGGGTCCTGGCTGTGCCCGCGTAGTGAACTTTCTCCCTCGTGGCGAACCAGTCGAGAAACGCCCGGGCCCACGTCCGGACCGGGCCCAAGCGGGGATAGGACCCATGAAAATTGTTATGGCGATTATCAAGCCATTCAAGCTGGAAGAAGTCCGTGACGCCCTGACCGCCATCGGCGTTCACGGTCTCACGGTGACGGAAGTCAAGGGATATGGCCGCCAGAAGGGCCATACGGAAATCTATCGCGGCGCCGAATATGCCGTGAGCTTCCTGCCCAAGATCAAGATCGAGGTCGCTGTCGCCTCCGACCAGGTCGACAAGACCATCGATGCCATCACGTCCGCCGCGAAAACCGGACAGATCGGCGACGGCAAGATCTTCGTCATCAATCTCGACCATGCGGTTCGCATCCGCACCGGCGAGGCCGATGCCGCGGCCCTCTGATTTCGCGCTCAACCTTTACCAATCAGGAGTGAATAAAATGACGTTTAAGCGTCCCTATGGCGCGGGATTGGCGGCTCTCGCAGTCGGCCTGTTCGCTGCGACCGCAGCCTATGCCGAGCCAACGGTCAACAAGGGAGACAACGCCTGGATGCTGACATCGACAGTGCTCGTGCTGTTGATGACGATCCCGGGCCTCGCGCTGTTCTACGGCGGCCTCGTTCGTTCCAAGAACATGCTCTCGGTGCTGATGCAGGTGTTCTACACCGTCTGCGTCGTCACCGTGATCTGGGCCGTGTACGGCTACAGCCTCGCCTTCACCGGCGGCTCCGACTTCATCGGCGGCTTCTCCAAGGCCTTCATGATGGGCGTCACCACCGACTCGAAGGCTGCGACCTTCTCGGTCGACGCCAACATCTCGGAGCTCATCTATATGTGCTTCCAGATGACCTTCGCGGCGATCACGCCCGCCCTCATCGTCGGCGCCTTCGCCGAGCGCATGAAGTTCTCGGCGGTCGCGCTGTTCATCCCGCTCTGGGTCACGCTGATCTACTTCCCGATCGCGCACATGGTCTGGTACTGGCCCGGCCCGGACGCGATCCAGGATGCTGCCAAGGCGCTTGCTGCTGCGGCTGATGGCGCAGCGAAGACCGCGGCGCAGGCCAAGCTCGACGAGATCAACGCCGACGCCGGCTGGATCTTCAAGAAGGGCGCGATCGACTTCGCTGGCGGCACCGTGGTGCACATCAACGCCGGCATTGCAGGTCTCGTCGGCGCTCTCCTGATCGGCAAGCGCACCGGCTACGGCAAGGAGCTGATGGCTCCGCACTCGCTGACCATGTCGATGATCGGCGCCTCGCTGCTCTGGGTCGGCTGGTTCGGCTTCAACGCCGGCTCCAACCTGGAAGCCAACGGCGGCGCTGCCCTCGCCATGACCAACTCCTTCGTCGCCACCGCAGCCGCCGCGCTGTCGTGGATGTTCGCGGAGTGGATCGTGAAGGGTCATCCGTCGGTGCTCGGCGTCATCTCCGGCGCTGTTGCGGGCCTCGTGGCCGTCACGCCTGCCGCCGGCTTCTCCGGTGTGATGGGTGCGATCGTCCTCGGTCTCGTGGTTGGCGTGGTCTGCCTGTTCTTCTGCACCGTCGTGAAGAACGCGCTGGGCTACGATGACTCCCTCGACGTGTTCGGCGTGCACTGCATCGGCGGCATCGTCGGCGCCCTCGGCACCGGCATCCTGGTGAACCCGGCCCTCGGCGGCGCGGGCATCATCGACTACACCGCGATCCCGCCCAAGGTTGCCGATTACGATTTCGCGGCGCAGATGATCTCCCAGATCGAAGCCGTCTGCACCACGCTGGTGTGGTCGGGCGTCGGTTCGGCGATCCTCTACAAGGTCGTCGATGTGATCGTTGGCCTCCGCGCCAATGTCGAGACCGAGCGTGAAGGCCTCGACATCACCGAGCACACCGAGCGCGCCTACAACATGTAAGTCTCCTCCCGGACGCGGCCTCTCCGGGGGTCGCGTCCACAACTACGGTTTGGGGCACATACCCGGCAATGTCCCGACCGTTGAGGGGCTCCAGCGCAAGTTGGAGCCCCTTTCTTTTTGTTCTTTTTGGCGCGCCGCATCGTCGCAGCGGCGGAACCGGCGCAGAGCCAAATTGCATTGTCTCGATACCGGCGCGTATCATGCTCCCATTGGGAGCCCGATCTTATGCGTTTGCTGCATTGCCTGGCCCTGTGTTTCCTGTCGCTTGCTCTGTCGGCCCTCGACGCCAAGGCTGACAAGCGCGTCGCGCTGGTGATCGGCAATGGCGCCTACAGGAACGTTCCCACACTCGCGAATCCGACCAATGATGCGGCTGACGTCGGCGCGGTCCTGAAGCGATCGGGATTCGATCCTCTGATCGCGACCGATCTCGATCAGGCCGCCATGCAGGAGACTGTTCTTCGCTTCGCGCGCGAGGCCCGCGGTGCCGACGTTGCCCTGTTCTATTACAGCGGCCACGCCCTCCAGTTCGCAGGCGTCAACTATCTGGTGCCGGTCGATGCCGTCGTGCGCGACGAGGTCGATCTGCGGCGCCTGGTGCGTGCCGACGAGATCCTCGCGGACCTGCAGCAGGCCAAGAACCTCCGCATCTTCGTGCTCGACGCCTGCCGCGACAATCCATTCGCCGACGAGCTTCGGCGAAACATCGGACAGGGTCGCGGCGTGACCGTCAGCCGCGGGCTGGCCAAGATGGAGAGCCCGGAGGGCACCATCATCTCCTATGCGACCCAGGCCGGGCGCACGGCCGATGATGGCAACGGCCGCAACAGCCCCTATACCAGAGCGTTCCTGGAGCACATCGGTGACAGGGACAACATCAACACAGTGTTCCAGACGATCAGCGCGGGCGTGTACCAGCGCACCAAGGGTTCACAGGTCCCCGAGCTGTCGCTGTCCTTCTTCGGCGAGTTTTACCTCAACGGCAAGGCCGAAACCGCGGCGCTGACACCGTCCTCACCTCGGACTGACCCCTGCACTGAGGCGGCCGAGCATTGGCGCGGCGCGGAAGCGCTCGGGACGGTCACGGCATTCAGGGATCATCTGCTGCGCTTCCCCTCTTGCGCCTTTGCAGACCTGGCGAAATCCCGCATCGAGCTGTTGTCGAAATCCATCGACAGCGCAAAGCGCCCCGCGACCTTCGACGGAACCTGGATCGCCAACGAAAGCTGCGAGAGCAAGCTGCCTTTTCCGGAATCGCACCGCCAATATGTCTTCCGCATCAAGGACGGGGCGCTGCACACCGTGTTCGGGGACGAAGGTAAACCCGGCTCCGTGAGCTATGACGGCAAGATCGAAGCGGACGGCAGCAGCACCATCTCGGTCAACGGCGTCATCGGCGACAAGGATCCGCTGAACCGTCCCGCAGGCTCGTCCTATCGATACAAGATCGTGCTCGAACTGAAGGATTCCAAAGGGGCTGGCGTCCGCACTGAAACTATCTGGCCCTGTCGCTTCGAGTTTTCCAAGATCTCGGTGCCGAGCGGAGATCCCTATCAGGGTCAATCCGATCCGAAGCGCGCCACCAAGCGCAACGACAATGCGGCCGTTCCACCTTCCGAACGGCGCGAGGGAGCACAGACCAAGCCGGGCGGCAACGGGATGAGCTGCTCCATCATGCGCAGCAAGTGCGCGGTGGCTTGCGTCGGCTTTGGCGGGCGCCCGGATTGCGCTTCGACCGCCTGCCCACGGCTGGAAGCAGAGTGCATGAGCAGCGGGTGCTGGCGCGGACGAGGATTCAACGGCTGCGGGCTCGCCAAGAGATAGTCGCTGCAGGACTGGTCGCCGGGTGATTTCCTTTTTGTCCACTCGGGCAAAAAGAAAACGATTGCCATTCCAGGCGCCGGCGCAGAAATATCGACCACAACGAAAAACAAATCGGGAGGTCGTCATGCGTTTGGAAGGCGGATGCTATTGCGGCGAAGTGCGCTACGTGGCCGAGGGCGATCCGATGATGCAGGCCCAATGTCATTGTCGCGAGTGCCAGTACATCTCGGGCGGCGCGCCCAACACCTTCATCGCGATGCCGGCGGCCGGCTTCAGCTACATCACCGGGCAGCCCAAGCAATTCACGCGCAAGGATCTCGAACGCGCGGTGACACGCGAATTCTGCGCCGAATGCGGCACGCATCTGGTGACCAAGGTCCCGGGTCTGCCTGCGGCGATCCTGAAGGTCGGCACGCTGGACGAGCCGGCACAGTTCCACCCGCAGATGGCGATCTACACCTGCGACAAGCAGGAATTTCACGCGATCCCCGCAGGCATGGCGACGTTCGAGAAGCTGCCGGCGCATTAGAAGCGCCGCTGCAGCTGCTTGGAGGTCCGGGACGCCTCGGCTCCTTGCCGAGGTGTGCGCCAATGCGGCCATGCATCCGGTTGTTATCCGGCCTCATTATTCCTGCTCTGGACGGAGGCGGCGACCGATGGTTAATCGCGTCTTAACCTCGCCCTATCTATGGTGAACTGAACCGCTTCCCGCCGGCGTATCCATGCGACCGGCAGTTCCAAGAGTGCTGGCGCCCAGAATGGTCATGACCGCTTCATCCCGCGCGCCGCAGGCCGGTGGAAGCTCCGATACCGAACGCTCGCCCTTCGTCCGGCTGAACGAGCTGCTGGCGCCGCATCAGCCCGGCAAGCCCTTGATTTCGCTTGCGGTCGGTGAGCCCCAGCATCCCGTGCCTGACTTCGTCGGCCCGGTGCTGGCCAGGCACATCGCCGAATTCGGCCGTTACCCCGCGAACAAGGGCACCGATCCGTTCCGCAAGGCGGCCGGCGCCTGGCTGTCGTCGCGCTTCAAGCTGCCGCGGCCGCTCGACCCCGAGAACGAGATTCTCGTCCTCAATGGCAGCCGCGAAGGGCTGTTCTACGCCGCGATCACCGCCGCACGTTACGTCGGCCCGCGCCCCGGCAAGCCGGCCATCCTGATGCCGAACCCGTTCTACCCGGTCTATGGCGCCGGCGCCCGCGCCGCCGCTTGTGAGCCGGTCTACCTGCCGACCACCGCCGAAAACGGCTTCCTGCCCGATCTCGACGCCATCGACGAGACGACGCTGGCGCGCACGGTGGCGTTCTATCTGGCCTCGCCCGCCAACCCGCAGGGCTCGGTCGCCTCGCGCGACTATTTCATTCGCCTGAAGCAGCTCGCCGATCGCTACGGCTTCGTCATCCTGAGCGACGAGTGCTATTCGGAGATCTACACCCGCGAAGCGCCCGGCAGCGCGCTCGAATGCGCCGGCCCTGATTTCACCCGCGTGGTTGCGTTCCAGTCGCTGTCGAAGCGCTCCAACCTGCCGGGCATGCGCGTCGGTTTCGCCGCCGGCGACAAGACATTCATCGGCATGTTCCTCGAGCTGCGCAACATTGCGGCGCCGCAGGTGCCGGTGCCGCTCCAGCATGTCGCGACCGTTGCTTACGGCGACGAGGCGCATGTCGAGGAGAACCGCAGGCTCTACCGGATCAAGTTCGATCTCGCCGACCAGATCATCGGCAATCGTTACGGCTATCGCCGGCCCGATGGCGGCTTCTGCGCCTGGCTCGACACGTCCGAGCTCGGCGACGACGTCTCGATCACCCTCAAGCTCTTCAATGAAGCAGGCGTGCGCGTGGTGCCCGGCAGCTATCTGGCGCGACTCCAGCCCGACGGTTTCAATCCCGGCGCGGGCTACATTCGCCTCGCGCTGGTGCAGGATGGCGAGACCACGGCGGCGGCGCTGCACCGCCTGGTCGAGACTCTGGGTTAGGCGGGGCCCATGAGCATGTCGACAATCGAACGTGTCATTCCCCTGGTCGGCCATCTGCCGCCGTCGATCCGCGAGGGGCTGGCGCGGCGCGTGCGCGAGCTCAGCGGTCTCGGCCTGATTGCATTGTCGGGCGTCGCCTCGGCGGCGCTGATGACCTGGTCGGTGCAGGATCCCAGCCTCAGCCACGCGACGTCGCGGCCGATCCGCAACATTCTCGGCTATGCCGGCGCGATCGGCGCCGACCTCGCGATGCAGATCCTCGGGCTCGGCGCGATCATGCTGGTCCTGACGATCGCGGTGTGGGGTTGGCGCATGCTGACCCATCGCCCGTTCGACCGCGAGGCGCTGCGGCTCGGCTCCTGGATTCTCTGCACGGTGATCGCGGCGGGCTTCGTCAGCTGCTGGCCGCATGGCGGCGCCTGGCCGCTGCCGACCGGCCTCGGCGGCGTGGTCGGCGACGCCCTGGTGCGTGCGCCCGCGGTGATTTTTGGACCGGCGGGCACGATCTATCGGATGGTGCTGGGCACGATCCTGTTCGCCGCGATGGCGGCGACTTTCCTGATCGCCTGCGGCCTCGGCGCGCGTGAGCATGACGACGAGCTCGCGGAGATCGAGGATGACGACAAGCCGCTCGATGAAGGCGAGGAGAGCGATCGCGGTTCAGTGTCGCTGGGCTGGCTGTTCCACGCTTTGATGAGCACGAAGGCACGGCTGATCTGGCTGCTCGGCGCTGCTTACCGCTCGTTGGTCTCGAGCGGACCGAAGACCAAGGCCGTTGCATTCAGCCGCCAGGAGCCGAAGCTCGGTGGCGGCCGCGCCGCGCCGTCGATCTCGCCGCAGTCGGAAGACGAGCACGACGAGGACGATCACGAAGAAGAGGACGACGAGGAGGAGGAGGAAGAGCCGGCCGCGCGCGCCCCGCGCAAGAAGGCTGCGCCGAAGGCCGCTTCCAAAAAATCCTCCGACAAGTTCGAGCTTCCCTCCGTGTCCGTGCTGGCCGCGCCCAAGGCCGGCGATCGCCAGCCGCTCAGCAAGACCGAGCTGGAAGCCAATTCGCGCGCGCTCGAAGGCGTGCTGCAAGACTTCGGCGTTCGCGGCGAGATCGTGAAGGCCAATCCGGGTCCCGTGGTCACGCTGTACGAGCTGGAGCCGGCGCCGGGTATCAAGTCGTCGCGGGTGATCGGCCTTGCCGACGACATCGCCCGTTCGATGAGTGCCCTGTCGGCGCGCGTCGCTGTCGTGCCCGGCCGCAATGCCATCGGCATCGAGCTGCCGAACGCCCATCGCGAAAAGGTCTATCTGCGCGAGCTGCTGGTCGCCAAGGAGACTATCGATTCGGTTGCGAAGCTGCCGCTCTGCCTCGGCAAGACCATCGGCGGTGACCCCGTCATCATCGACCTCGCACGCACGCCGCACATGCTGATCGCCGGTACCACCGGCTCCGGCAAGTCGGTCGCCATCAACACCATGATCCTCAGCCTGGTCTACCGGCTGCGCCCGGACCAGTGCCGGCTGATCATGGTCGATCCGAAGATGCTCGAACTCTCCGTCTATGACGGCATTCCCCATCTGCTCACGCCGGTCGTGACCGACCCGAAGAAGGCGGTGGTCGCGCTGAAATGGGCCGTGCGCGAGATGGAAGAGCGTTACAAGAACATGGCCAAGCTCGGTGTGCGCAACATCGACGGCTACAACACGCGCCTGCTCGAATTGAAGGCCAAGGGCGAAGAGCCGACGCGCACGGTGCACACCGGCTTCGACAAGGAGACCGGCAAGGCGATCTACGAGGAAGAGAAGCTCTCGCTCGACCCGCTGCCCTACATCGTCATCATCGTCGACGAAATGGCCGACCTGATGATGGTCGCCGGCAAGGACATCGAAGGCGCGGTGCAGCGCCTCGCGCAGATGGCGCGCGCCGCCGGCCTGCACGTGATCCTCGCGACGCAGCGTCCGTCGGTCGACGTCATCACCGGCACCATCAAGGCGAACTTCCCGACCCGCATCGCCTTCCAGGTCACGTCCAAGATCGACAGCCGCACCATTTTGGGCGAGATGGGCGCCGAGCAACTGCTCGGCCAGGGCGACATGCTCTACATGGCCGGCGGCGGCCGCATCAGCCGCGTGCACGGACCTTTTGCTTCCGACGAGGAGGTCGAGAAGGTGGTGCGCCACCTCAAGACGCAGGGACAGCCGGAATATCTCGAGGCGGTCACGGCGGAAGAGCCCACCGAGGACGAAGATGGCGCGGTGTTCGACGCTTCCGCCATGGGCGCGGATGGCGGCGGCGATCTGTTCTCGCAGGCCGTTGCGATCGTCAAACGCGACCGCAAGGCCTCGACCAGCTACATCCAGCGTCGCCTGCAAATCGGCTATAACCGCGCCGCATCGCTGATGGAGCGCATGGAACTGGAAGGCATCGTCGGACCCGCCAACCACGCCGGCAAGCGCGAGATTCTGGTCGAGGAAGAAGACAGCCATATGTGAGGCGAGCCGCCTCAAACCATCATTCCACGCAAAAACGTTATCTGCTTTTGGCCGAAATCACGCTAAAAGGGCGCCCAGCCACACAGGACGACGCGTTGATCAGACATCCGGACATTCGATTCGCTGCCACCATCGCTGCGCGAAGCGCGCGCATGGCCGGCGTGCTTCTCGTCACCGCCGCGATGGCGACCGCGACGTCGTTCGCGCAGACCGTTCCCGTGCCGAAGCCCGCGCCGAAGGGCCGCGATAGCGGTCCGGCGGGTGGAGGGCCCACGGTCACCGGCGCGACCCAGACGCCGCCGAACCCGGTGATTCCGGATCCGCGCCGCAACGTGCCGAGCAGCATCTTCCAGACCTTCGATGCCAACCAGAAGGCCCAAGCCGCCAAGGTCAGCGCCTACCTGTCGTCGTTGTCGACGCTGGTCGGGAATTTCGTCCAGGTCGGTCCCGACGGCAGCAAGACGCAGGGCGATTTCTACATCCAGAAGCCGGGCAAGGTCCGCTTCGAATATGATGCGCCGAGCCCGATCGACATCGTCGCCGACGGATCGTCGCTGGTGGTGCGCGACCGCAAGCTCGCGACGCAGGACGTCTATCCGCTGTCGCAGACGCCGCTGCGCTTCCTGCTGTCCGACCGCATCGACCTGATGAAGGACACCAACGTTGTCAACGTCTCGGCCGACGACGTCTTCGTCAGCGTCACCATCGAGGAGAAGCAGGCGCTGGTCGGCACCAGCCGCCTGATGCTGATGTTCGGCGCCAAGGACGGCCAGTTGAAGCAGTGGACCGTCACCGACCCGCAGGGCTACGACACCACGATCGCGGTCTACAATCTCGACACGAGCAAGAAGCTCGATCCCGGCATGTTCAAGATCGACTTTACGAATTACGGCCCGTCGCCGGGATAGGTGCCGTAGCAACCATTAAACGGCGGCAGTGTTTTGCGCCGCGCTTCGCGCAGCCGCAGAGCTAATCCATCCTACGAACTCTCGCTGTGGACAAGCATTTTCCCCACGCCGATCCATGCTAAGACGCATGCCTCATGCGTTTTTCCCTGACAACCTGGAACATCAATTCGGTGCGGCTGCGCATCGATCTGGTCGCGAAATTTCTCAAGAGCGCGCGACCGGACGTGCTGTGTCTCCAGGAGACCAAGTGCATCGACGACGCCTTTCCACTGAAGCGCTTCAAGCGGCTCGGCTACGAGCATGTCGCGCTGAACGGGCAGAAGGGCTATCACGGCGTCGCCATCGTCTCGAAGATTCCGTTCGAGGCAACGGACATCCGCACCTTCTGCGACAAGGTGGATTCACGCCATATCTCGGTCTCGTTCGGAGAGAAGGCTGGCATCGCCAAGCCGCTGGTGCTGCATAATTTCTACGTGCCGGCCGGCGGTGACATTCCCGATCCCGCGCTGAACGAGAAATTCGATCACAAGCTTCGCTTCCTCGACGAGATGAAGGCGTGCGAGCCACTGCATCCGCGCGGCGAGGATCGCCACATCCTGGTCGGCGATCTCAACGTCGCCCCGCACGAGAACGACGTGTGGTCGCACAAGCAGCTTCTGAAAGTGGTGTCGCATACGCCGATCGAGACCGAGAAGCTCAACGCGGCGCTGGCAGCCGGCGAGTGGGTCGACGTCGCGCGCGAGCGCATTCCGATGTCGGAAAAGGTCTACACGTGGTGGAGCTACCGCTCTGCCGACTGGACCGTCGGCGACCGCGGCCGCAGGCTCGACCACATCTGGGTCTCGCGCGCGCTGAAGGATGCGGTCAGTGATTTCATGATCTTGCGCGACGCGCGCAGCTGGGAGCGTCCGTCGGACCATGTGCCGGTGACGGTGACGCTCGAGGTGTAGTGCCAAACCACCGACCTCATCCTGAGGAGACCGCGAAGCGGTCGTCTCGAAGGATGGGCTACGGGTGAGAGCCGGGCCTGCATGGTTCGAGACGGCGCTCACGCGCCTCCTCACCATGAGGATCACCTACGACGTCAACTTCGCACCGGCCATCAGGATATCGCTCGCGATCTGGCTGGAGCGAACCGCGAATTCGTCGCGGAGGCGAACGGCGGCGGCAGGGTCGCTTTCGAGCACGCGCTGAAACAGGCTGCGCGCGACGCGGATGACGGAGGCGTGCTCCAGTGCGATCGCGCTCGACGGCCGCTTCATCGGCACCACAAGCGCGAGCTCGCCGATCAGCGCACCGGGGCCTGCGATCATCTCGGCTCCGGCGCCGTCGTCGACCCGGAAGGCGCCGCGCTGGACCACGAAGCCGGCATCGGCGGCGTCGCCGAGATTGAACAGGACGTCGCCGCGGACGAAGTCACGCTGCTCGGAGCCGATCGCCAGCATGCGCAACGAAGCGTCTCCCAACAGGCGAAGTGTCGGGACACGCTCGAGCAGCGCTACATCGTCGTCGATTGACATTCAGGTCCGGGGCTCAAGGGCACGCGATCTAAAACGATTCGCACGCCCCTGAAGCGTATCACGGCACCAGCTTGTAGCCACCGGCTTCCGTGACCAGGATCTCCGGGTTGGCGGCGTCCTTCTCGATCTTCTGGCGAAGGCGGTAGATGTGGGTTTCCAGCGTGTGGGTGGTGACGCCGGAATTATAGCCCCAGACCTCCTGGAGCAGGGTCTCGCGCGAGACCGGCATCTGGCCGGCCCGGTAGAGGAAGCGGAGGATGGCAGTTTCCTTCTCCGTGAGGCGGACCTTGCGCGCATTGGCGGCGGTCAGCATCTTGGAGCCGGGCCGGAAGGAGTAAGGACCGACCGAGAACACCGCGTCCTCGCTGGCCTCGTGCTGGCGGAGCTGGGCGCGGATGCGTGCCAACAGGACCGCGAAGCGGAAGGGTTTTGCGACATAGTCGTTGGCGCCGGATTCCAGCCCCAAAATCGTGTCGGAATCGGTGTCGTGCCCGGTGAGCATGATGATGGGAGCCTTGAACCCGCCCTTGCGTAAGGAACGGACCACTTCACGGCCATCCGTGTCGGGCAGGCCAACATCCATCAGGACGAGATCGGGGGCATTAGCCTTCGCGGCGCTCGCGCCCTTGGCGCCGGTATCGACGGCGGAGGCTTCAAATTCTTCGTGCAGCGACAATTGCTCCACCAACGTATCGCGCAGATCGGTATCGTCGTCCACGATCAGGATCTTGCGGGCATTGGCCATAGGGGGTCATCCTTTTGGGGTCCGGCACGGCGCGCATCCATGCTGCACCCAGCCGAGAGGGAAGTTTAGGGGTCGCTGTTATTATTGTTGTTCGTGTTGAAGTAGTGGGCTGTTACCGATTCACAAGCCAGAACCACTCTAACCCAGAATAGCAGGCCGTTTTGATGAATGTCCTGTAATGAATTCGACATCGCACGTTCATATGAAAAACAAAGCTGCTTCAGCTAGTTACACCATGAACCGAAGCGCCAGGCCGCTGTCGGCGATCCGCGTTAAGCCTGCTGCCGGGGATCCGCGCCGGGGCTGGCTGACCGCCGGAGCGCTGACGATTCCGGTGGCGCTCGGACGCGGTGGCATTCTGGCAAATAAACGCGAGGGCGATGGCGGCACCCCGAGGGGCAGCTTCCGTCCCAGGCGATTGTGGTGGCGGGGCGACCGGCACAGCCGCCCGCAGACCTTCTTGCCGGCCCGGATCATCACCGGCGAGGACGCCTGGTGCGAGGATCCCAAAGACCGTCATTACAACCAGGGCATCCGGCTCGGTCCGGAGCAGGGCGGTGACCGGCTCAAGCGGGCCGACCACCTCTATGACTTCATCATCGAAATCAACCACAACACGAGGCCGCGCATCGCCGGTCGCGGCAGCGCGGTGTTCTTGCATCTGGCCCGCGACAATTTCGGCCCGACCGCAGGCTGCGTCTCGATGACCAAAGCGGCGATGCGACAATTGCTGCGGCGGCTGGGACCAAAAACAAAAATCATCATCGGGTGAGAACACATGCTCGAAAGCGATCAGATTGCCACCGCATCGCGCGTCCTCGTTCAACATTGGCGTGACGGCACCAAGCTTGAAGCACTGGAGACAGGGTTGCGGCCACAGAGCCGCACCGAGGGTTACGCCGTGCAGGCTGCGCTCAGCGGAAAATTGGTCGGCTGGAAGATCGCGGCAACGAGCGAGTCCGGACAGAAGCACATCAACGTCGCGGGACCGCTGGCCGGTCGCATCATGAGCGACACGGTGATCGCCGACGGCGGCACGGCCTCGATGAAGGGCAACGCGATGTGCGTCGGCGAGCCTGAGTTCGCCTTCCGCATGGGGCGCGATCTGCCGCCGCGCGCGGCGCCGTACACTGTCGAGGAGGTGCTCGCCGCCGTCGATACCTTGCATCCCGCGATCGAGATTCCCGATTCGCGCTTTGCCGATTTCGCCAGCGCCGGCGAGGCGCAGCTCATCGCCGACAACGCCTGTGCGCATCTGTTCGTGCTGGGTGCGGCGACGACTGCGAGCTGGCGCGCCATGGATCTCGTCGAGGAGCGGCCGCAGATCACGCTGCGCGGCCAGCGCTATCTCGGCCACGGCAAGAACGTGCTCGGCGATCCCCGCATTGCCTTGGTCTGGCTGGCCAACGAGCTGCGTGGCCTCGGCCTCACCTTGCGGGCAGGGGAGGTGGTGACCACGGGCACGTGCCATCCGCCGCTGCCGATCCAGGCCGGCGATCATTTCGCGGTAGATTTCGGCGTGCTGGGGACCGTGTCGGTGGGGTTCGAATAGGCGCTACGCGCTCCGCCGTCGTCCCGGCGATAATTACCGGTGCCCGAAGATCGCACTCCCCACCCGAACGTGGGTGGCGCCGAGCATGATCGCGGTCGCAAAATCCGCGCTCATGCCCATCGAGAGCTTCTTCAATCCATTGCGCGCGGCGATCTTGGCGGTCAGCGCGAAATGCGCCGCCGGCGGCTCATCCACCGGCGGGATGCACATCAACCCCGAGATCGTCAGCCCGTAGGTGTCGCGGCAGCTCGCGATGAAGGCATCGGCCTCGCCGGGGGCAATGCCGGCCTTCTGCGGCTCCTCGCCGATGTTGATCTGGACGAACAATTCCGGGTGCTTGTCCTGGGATTCGATTTCCTTGGCTAACGCCTGGCAAATGCTCGGGCGGTCGACCGAATGGATGGCATCGAACAGCGCCACCGCCTCTTTCGCCTTGTTGGATTGCAGCGGCCCGATCAGATGCAGCGCGATATCGGAGTAAACAGAAATTAACGCAGGCCACTTGCCTTTGGCCTCCTGCACGCGATTCTCGCCGAATACGCGCTGTCCGGCGTCGATGACCGGGGTAATTGCATCTGCGGCGAAAGTTTTCGACACCGCGATCAGCGTCACGGAGGCACGTTCGCGCCGCGCGTCCTTGCAGGCGCGCGCGATTTCGGCTTCGACCGCGGCGAGCGCGTTTGGTGAATCGCCGGTTACCGGCGCGGCGTTGGCTTCAGTCATGATGTCGCATCGGCACTGGTTGTTGCGGAGCTAGTTCTAATTTTACCGAGTTCAAGAAAGAGTTTTTGAACCCTTCGCTTTACCTTAGCCCGTGGGGTGGGCAGCGAAGATGGCAAACGTCAGTTTCAACCGCAAACGAGCGAAACTCAAGCAGGTTCTCGGGATCCGGGCACGGCTTGCGTTGCTCGCGGTGATTCTGGTGGCGCCCTTGATGTTCGAGCGCATCCGTTCGCTCGAAGACACGCGCGCGCGGCAGATCGCGCAGGCCGCGGCTGAATTCACCACGGTCGCAAGGCACAGCGCCGATGCGCAGCGCGAGGTGATCTCGTCGGTCGAGACCATCCTGAAATCGGAAGCTTTCATCCGCGCCTCCGCCGGCGGCATCAGCAAGAGCTGCGACGTGCTGCGCGCGAGCCTGCCATCGAATCTTCCCTGGATCCGCACGCTTCTGATCGCCGGCCAGGACGGACGCATCCAGTGCGCCACCAACAACATGTATGTCGGCCTCGACCTCAGTGACCGGCCGTACTTCCAGCAGGCGCAGGAAACCGGCCGTTTCGTGCTGAGCGACTTCATCCTGTCGCGGCCGGTGCCGTCACCGACCGTGATGGCGGTTTACCCGGTATCCGCCTTCAGCGGCGTATCCGATGCCGTCGTGCTCGCCACCGTCAACCTCGACTGGATGTCGAAGGTCATGAGCAATCTGGGCGGCCGCGCCGGCATCACCGCCGTGCTGGTCGACAGCGCCGGCACCGTGCTGGCAGCGCCCGCCGACCAGCACAGCGCGATCGGCCGTCCGCTCGACAACATGCCGCTGATGTCGGCGATCGCCGACAAGGCGCTGCGGTCGGACCAGGACGAAGGCGCATTGTCGTTCCTCGCCGCCGACGGCTCCCGTCGCGCGGTCAGCTACATCCGCATCGCCGGCACCAATGCCCGCCTGATCGCCAGCATCGACGAGGACAAGGTGTCTGCGGCCGTGAGCCGCGACATCCGCACTGCTTATCTCCAGCTCGCTTTCGTCGTCCTGTTCGTCCTGCTCGGCGCGCTGATCGCCGCCGAGAAGCTGGTGATCAAGCCGATCGAGATGTTGGCCGACATGGCCAAGCGCCTTGGCGAGGGCGATCTGTCGGCGCGCGCTGCGCGCAATCGTCTGCCGGCCGAGTTCGTGCCGCTGGCCCGCGCGTTCAACGCGATGGCCGCGCAGCTGAGCCAGCGCGAGCGCGAGCTGATCGCGAGCAACGACCGCCTGACGGTGATGGCCTCGATCGACATGTTGTCTGGACTCGCCAACCGCCGTGGTTTCCAGAGCCGGCTCGACTTCGAATGGATGCGCGCGCAGCAATATGGCAGCGAGCTCGCGCTCCTGATGATCGACGTCGACCATTTCAAGCTGTTCAACGACACCTACGGTCATCTCGAAGGCGATTCCTGCCTGACCAGACTTGGCGAGGCGCTGTCCGGCATCGCCGCCGACACCATGGGCTTTGCGGCCCGCTATGGCGGCGAGGAATTCTGCCTGCTGCTGCCGAACACCGACGTAACGCACGCCACCGAGATCGGCGAACAGGTGCGCGCGGCCGTGCTGAAGCTGTGCCTGCCGCACATCACCTCCGCCCACATGATCGTCACCGTTTCGATCGGTGTTGCCGCGACGAAGCCCAACGAGAGCTTGCGTCCGGGCGACCTGATCGAAGCCGCCGACGCCGCGCTCTACGCCGCAAAACACCGCGGCCGCAACAATGTCGTCGAGCACGGCATCATGGTGATCGATAACGGCGCGGCGGAAATGATGATGGCGGGCTGAGGGCTAACCGGCAGCCCCGGCGCGATCGAGCTCGCGCTCCGTCACCACGCGATTGCGGCCACCGCCCTTGGCAAGATAGAGCGCGCCGTCGCAGCGCTCGATCAGGTCGCCGAGCGCCGTCGCCACAAACTCCTGCGCCGCGCCCATGAGGGCATACAGCCGCTCGGACGTCTCGAAGGCAACGGCCCCCCCTTGGGCGCGACGTCGAAGCTGGCGTCCGTCGCGAGTATTTGGGTCCCGGCCAGCCGCAACCTCGCATCGACCCCTTAATCACACCCCAACGGCGGCCTCAGTACTTCACCGGGGCAGTCCCCAAAGGCTCCCAAGTCGCGGCAACCCATTGACCCCTTGAGGACTTCTATGGCCTAGTCCGCCGTCTTTAGACGGCCAAATCCACGAAAACCCAACGATTCCATGACCTCCGAACGCTACAACGCCCGCGACGCCGAACCGCGCTGGCAAGCCGCCTGGGACCAACAGGCGATCTTCGTCTCCAAGAACGACGATTCGCGGCCGAAATACTATGTGCTGGAGATGTTCCCCTACCCGTCGGGGCGCATCCATATCGGCCATGTCCGCAATTACACGCTCGGCGACGTACTGGCCCGCTTCATGCGCGCCAAGGGTTTCAACGTGCTGCACCCGATGGGCTGGGACGCTTTCGGCCTGCCGGCCGAGAACGCCGCGATCGAGCGCAAGGTCGCGCCGAAGGCCTGGACCTACGACAACATCGCCGCGATGAAGAAGCAGCTCCGCTCGATCGGGCTGTCGCTGGACTGGTCACGCGAATTCGCGACCTGCGATCCCAGCTACTACAAGCACCAGCAGAAGATGTTCCTGGACATGCTCCGCGCAGGGCTGGCCGAGCGTGAGAAGCGCAAGCTCAATTGGGATCCGGTCGACATGACCGTGCTCGCCAACGAGCAGGTGATCGACGGCCGCGGCTGGCGCTCCGGCGCCGTTGTCGAACAACGGGAAATGAGCCAGTGGGTCTTCAAGATCACGAAGTACTCGCAGGAGCTGCTGTCTGCACTGGATGGGCTGGATCGCTGGCCCGACAAGGTGCGCCTCATGCAGCGCAACTGGATCGGCCGCTCCGAAGGCCTCCTGGTCCGCTTCGCGCTGGATCAGGCAACCACGCCCGCCGGCGAGAGCGAGCTGAAGATTTTCACGACGCGTCCCGACACTTTGTTCGGCGCGAAATTCATGGCGATCTCATCGGATCATCCGCTGGCGCAGGCAGCAGCCGCGAAGAACCCGAAGCTTGCGCAGTTCGTCGCCGACATCAAGAAGATCGGCACGGCGCAGGAGATCATCGACACCGCGGAGAAGCAGGGTTTTGACACCGGCATCCGTGCGGTTCATCCGTTCGACCCGTCCTGGAAGCTCCCGGTCTATGTCGCCAACTTCGTGTTGATGGAATACGGCACCGGCGCGATCTTCGGCTGCCCCGCGCACGACCAGCGCGACCTAGACTTCGTCAACAAATACAGCCTGGGCGTCACGCCGGTGGTGTGCCCCGAGGGCCAGGATCCGAAGAGCTTCATCATCACCGACACCGCCTATGACGGTGACGGCCGCATGATCAATTCGCGCTTCCTCGACGGCATGACCATCGATCAGGCCAAGGAGGAGGTGGCGAAGCGTCTCGAGACCGAACTGCGCGGCAACGCGCCGGTCGGCGAGCGTCAGGTCAATTTCCGCCTGCGCGACTGGGGCATCTCGCGCCAGCGCTATTGGGGCTGCCCGATCCCGGTGATCCACTGTCCGAAGTGCGATGTGGTGCCGGTGCCGGACGCCAACCTGCCGGTGACGCTGCCGGAGGACGCGACCTTCGACAAGCCGGGCAACGCACTCGATCATCACCCGACCTGGAAGCACGTCACCTGCCCGCAATGCGGAGGGAAAGCGCAGCGCGAAACCGACACCATGGACACCTTCGTGGATTCGTCCTGGTACTTTGCGCGCTTCACCGATCCCTGGAACGAGAACGCCCCGACGACGCCTGGGGTCGCCAACCGGATGTTGCCGGTCGACCAGTATATCGGCGGCGTCGAGCACGCGATCCTGCATCTGCTCTACAGCCGCTTCTTCACGCGCGCGATGAAGGCGACCGGGCACATCGCATTGGACGAGCCGTTCGCCGGCATGTTCACGCAGGGCATGGTGGTGCACGAGACCTATCAGAAGGCGGACGGCACCTATGTGCAGCCGGTCGAGGTCAAGGTCGAGACTGGCGCCAACGGCCGCCGCGCCACGCTCCTGACGTCAGGCGAAGACATCCAGATCGGCCCGATCGAGAAGATGTCGAAGTCGAAGAAGAACACGGTCGACCCCGACGACATCATCGAGACCTACGGCGCCGACGTCGCCCGCTGGTTCATGCTGTCGGACTCCCCGCCCGACCGCGACGTGATCTGGAGCGACGAGCGCGTCCAGGGCGCCTCGCGCTTCGTGCAGCGGCTGTGGCGGCTGGTGAACGACTCCCAGGAACTTTGCAAGGAACTCGGCAAGGCCGTGCCCGCAGCCCGGCCGGCCAGCTTCGGCCCGGACGCCACCGCTTTGCGCAAGGCCGCCCATGGCGCGCTGGACAAGGTCACCACCGGGATCGAGCGGCTGCACTTCAACGTCTGCCTCGCCCATATCCGCGAATTCGCCAATGCGTTTTCGGAGGTGCTCCAGCGCCCCGGCCAACCGGCCCCCGATGTGGCCTGGGCGATCCGGGAGGCCAGCCAGATCCTGGTCCAGCTGTTCTCCCCGATGATGCCGCACCTGGCCGAGGAGTGTTGGCAGGTTCTGGGCCATGACGGGCTGGTTTCCGAGGCCAATTGGCCCCAAATCGAACGCGATTTGCTGGTTGAAGACAGTGTGACCCTGGTGGTCCAGGTCAACGGCAAGAAGCGGGGTGAGGTCACAGTTGCAACAGCGGCCGAGAATCCGGAAATCGAGGCTGCCGTTTTGGCCCTCGATGCGGTAAAACTGGCTCTGGACGGCAAGCCCGTCCGCAAGGTGATTATCGTTCCCAAGAGGATCGTGAATGTTGTCGGCTAGGATCCGCATCGCAGCCCGCTTGCTGGCAGTCGCCGCACTGGCGGCCCTGACGGCCGGCTGCTTCCACCCGATGTATGCGGAGCACACCGACGGCACCCCCGGCCTGCGCGAGAAGCTGATGGGGGTCGATCTGCCCCCGATCGCCAAGGCCAATGCCTCGCGCGAGGCCCGCGTCGGCGTCGAGGTCCGCAACGCGCTGGCCTTCAAGCTCTATGGCACCGCCACCGGCATGCCGCCGACCCACCGCCTGGAGATCCGCTTCGCAAGCAGCAAGACGTCCCTGATCGTCGATCCCAATACCGGCCTGCCGAGCAGCGAAAACTACGGCCTCGACGCTCAGTACAATTTGATCGAGGTCGTCAGCGGGAAGTCGGTGATGACCGGCACGACGTTCTCCCGCGTGTCCTACGACATGCCCGGCTCCTATCAGCGTTTCAGCCGCAACCGCGCGATACGTGATGCCGAGGATCGTGCCGCCAACGAGATCGCCGAGAACATCACGACTCGCCTCGCCTCGTTCTTCACCGCGGGCACTTAATTCATCCCGTCATCCCGGGACGCCCGGAATGACGAACCTCAGGCAACATGGTCGCGCTGCGCGGAAAAGAGATCGACGCCTTTCTCGCCCGCCCCGATGCGGGCCGTCCGATCATCCTGCTCTATGGTCCTGACGCGGGCCTGGTCCGTGAACGCGCGGATGCGCTGATCGCCTCGGCTGTCGACGATCCCAACGATCCCTTCTCGCTGGTCAGGCTCGATGGCGACGAGCTCTCCGCCGCGCCGTCGCGCCTCGTCGACGAGGCCATGACGGTGCCGCTGTTCGGCGGCCGCCGCGCCATCCGCATCCGCGCCGGCTCGCGCAGCTTTGCCAGCGGCATCGACACGCTGGCGGAGATGGGCGTGAAGGATTGCCGCATCGTGATCGAGGCCGGCGAGCTGCGCCCGGAATCGCCACTGCGCAAGGCCTGCGAACGCGCCAAGACGGCCGTCGCGATCGGTTGCTATCCCGATACCGAGCGCGACCTGGCCAAGCTGATGGAAGATGAGCTCCGCATCGCCAATTTGCGCATTGCGCAGGACGCCCGCGCGGCGCTGATGTCGTTCCTCGGCGGCGACCGCCAGGCCTCCCGCAACGAGCTGCGCAAGCTCACGCTCTATGCCCATGGCAAAGGCGAGATCACGCTGGATGACGTGATGGCCGTCGTCGCCGATGCGTCGGAGCTCAAACTCGATCCGATCGTCGACGGCGCCTTCGCCGGCCGGCCCGAGATCGTCGAGAACGAGTTTGCCAAAGCGATGATCGCCGGCACCTATCCCGGCGTGATCATCTCTGCGGCGCAGCGTCAGGCGGCGTGGCTGCACAAATCGGCGCTCGCAATCGCAGACGGCACGCCCGCTTCCGCGGTGCTCGACGGCGGCTTTCCGCGCCTGCATTTTTCGCGAAAGCCCGCGGTCGAAACCGCGCTGCGCAATTTCAGCGTGGCGCGGCTCGCCGTCATCATCGAGCAGCTCGCGACCGCCGCGCTCGACACCCGCAAGCAATCCACCCTCGCCGCCGCCATCGCCCAGCGCACGTTGATGGCGATCGCCGCGAACGCGAAGCGGCGGGGCTGAGCTCAAGCCTTTCCAGCCGTCATTGCGAGGAGCTCTTGCGACGACGCAATCCAGAATCCCTCCGCGGAAAGATTCTGGATTGCTTCGCTTCGCTCGCAATGACGAGCGACAGTGCGTGCCCCCTCATCCTGAGGAGCGCGCTCTTGCGCGCGTCTCGAAGGATGAAGGCCCGGGCCCTCGCCCTTCGAGACGCCGCTCCGCGGCTCCTCAGGGTGAGGGTGAGAGAGCGAAAATAACGACTACAGCGCGCCCTTTGCGAGCCGCCGCATCACCTCGTCGAGCTGGTCGAGATTGCGGTAATTGATCTGCACAGAGCCGCCGGGGTCGCGGTGGCTCACCGTGACCTTGAGGCCGAGTGCGTCGCTGACGCGCTTCTCCAGGTCGACCGTGTCAGGATCCTTCTCCTTCGCCCCCGTGCGCGCCTTCTGCGGCTTGCGCTCCGGCACACCCTCTTCATGCGCCAGCGCCTCGGTCTGGCGGACGTTGAGGCCCTCCTCGACGATGCGCTTGGCGGCCGCGACCGGATCGGGCACGCCGATCAGCGCGCGCGCGTGACCGGCAGTCAGCTCGCCGCTCGTGATCAAGGCTTGCACCTCGTCGGGCAGCTTCGTCAGCCGCATCATGTTGGCGATGTGGCTGCGGCTCTTGCCGACGACTTTGGCAATGTCGTCCTGGCTGCGTTTGAACTCATTGGCGAGCGCGTGATAGCCCAGCGCCTCTTCCATCGGATTGAGGTCTTCGCGCTGCACGTTCTCGACGATCGCGAACTCAAGCGCATCGCTGTCGCTGATGTCGACCGGCACGATCGGCACTTCGTGCAGGCCGGCCATCTGCGAGGCACGCCAGCGCCGCTCGCCGGCGATGATCTCGAACCGATCCTGCGCACCCTTCACGGGGCGCACCACGATCGGCTGGATCACGCCGTGCTGCCTGATCGAATCGCTGAGCTCCCTGAGCTCGGTTTCCGAAAAGGCGCGGCGCGGGTTGCGCGGATTGGGCTTGATGAACTCGATCGGCACCTTGCGCTGCGCGCGCGGGCGGTCGACATGCTGAGCCTCGCCGCCGACGTCACCGATCAGACTCGCAAGACCCCGGCCCAGTCGCGAACGCGCTTCGTCGGCCATCGCCAGCTCCCTTGGATTCACGGTGCAGCACTCCAGAACTGAATTCTCGAAACTTGTAGGATGGGTAGAGCGAAGCGAAACCCATCGCTGTTCGTGCGCGTGATGATGGGTTTCGCTGCGCTCTACCCATCCTACGAATCAATACCCATCCTACGAATCAATGTCGCTTCAATGCGTCGTCCGCAGCTCGCGCTCGCGCTGGATCACTTCGGTAGCCAGCCGCAAGTACGCTTCGCTGCCGACGCATTTGAGATCGTACACCAGCACCGGCTTGCCGTAGGACGGCGCCTCCGAGATGCGCACGTTGCGCGGGATCATGGTTTTGTAGACCTTCTCGCCCATGAACTGCCGGACGTCGGCAACGACCTGGTTCGAGAGATTGTTGCGCGAGTCGAACATGGTCAGCACGATGCCGTGGATCGACAGGTTCGGGTTGAGCGTCGAGCGCACCTGCTCCACCGTCTGGAGCAATTGCGACAGACCTTCGAGCGCGAAGAACTCGCACTGGAGCGGCACCAGGATCGCGTCGGAAGCCGCCATCGCGTTCACAGTGATCAAGTTGAGCGAGGGCGGACAGTCGATCAGCACGTAGGTGTAGTCGGCGTCGGGCGAGACGTTGTTGTTGAGCGCGCTGATCGCGTCACGCAGCTTGTACGCACGACCGGGCGTGGTGCCGAGCTCGAGCTCGAGGCCGGAGAGATCCATGGTCGAGGGCGCGATATGTAGCCGCGGCACTGCAGTCGACACCACCGCTTCTCGCAGGCTCGCCTCGCCCACCAGAACGTCATAGGTCGAGCAGGAGCGGTTGCGGCGATCGATACCGAGGCCGGTCGAGGCGTTGCCCTGCGGATCGAGATCGACGATCAGGACACGCTCGCCGATCGCGGCGAGCGCCGTGCCGAGATTGATCGCCGTGGTAGTTTTTCCCACGCCGCCCTTCTGATTCGCCAGCGCCAGGATGCGCGGATGGCCCTGCGGGACGGCAGCGGTCTTTTCTTGCTGCGGTTCGTCAATCACGCTCATCGCAAATTCCCCACTCGACGACCCCTGAACGCCTCACCCGCGCCGTTCGGCGGAAGCCAGCTCGACGATCCAACCGTTACCGGTCCGGCTTTGGTGGAGCTGCGGCTGAATATTCCAATATTTAGTGGCTTCGGTCAATTCAGACTCTACATCTTGACCCTTGAGAAACAACGCCTTTGCGCCTTGGCGCATCAGCGGCTCCGCAAAGCCGATGAGTTGGTGTAGCGGAGCCAGCGCACGCGCGGTGACGCAATCGACCGGGCCGGTGATTCTATCCACATTATCCCCGATCTCAGCGAGATGTACGACCCCCGGAGATGTGGTGACGCGGATGGCTTCGCGCAGGAAGGCCGCCTTCTTGGCGATTCGCTCGACCAGATGAACGCTCGCCCCGACCGTCCCGGCCATGGCGCAGGCAAGGACGATTCCGGGAAAGCCGCCACCGCTGCCGAGGTCGGCCCAGCGTTTGGCCGCCGGCGCGAGAGCAACGAGCTGAAGCGAATCAGCGATATGCCGGGTCCAGAGATGCGGCAACGTCGAGGGCGCGACGAGGTTGGTCTTGGCTTGCCATTCCCGGAGCAGTGCGATGTAGCGATCGAGCCGGGCTTCCGTTTCATGTGAAACGGGCGCGAGCTTGAGCGCCGCGATCTTGTCGGCGGCGATGACGGAGTCCAGCGATCGATCGTTGGCGCTGGCCTTGTCGATCTTCGGCCTGATCGGCGTCGGTTCGGAGCGACGACCGGCGCCCTCACCCGCCGAGGGTTTTCCTGATGACGATCTGCCGCCGCCCGGCCCGCGCTGTTTCACGTGAAACGCCTATGCGATTGCTTTGGAAGTCTTCCGCGCCTCGCGCCGGAGATAGGCCGCGAGGATGCCCAGCGCCGCCGGCGTCATGCCATCGATCCGGCCGGCCTGGCCGACAGTGAACGGCCGCGCCTTCTCCAACTTGGCCCTCACCTCATTGGAGAGACCGGGGACCTGCTGGTAATCGACCTCCGACAGCACCATCCCCTCGTCCCGCCTGAAGGCTTCGACGTCGGCGCTCTGGCGCCCCAGATAGACATCGTACTTCGCGTCGATCTCGAGATGGGTGGCAGTGACAGCGTCGATAGCGGACAGCTCCGGCCAGATCGCACGGATCTGGCTCCAGCCGATGTCCGGATACGCCATCAGCTCGAAGGCCGACCGCCGCTGGCCGTCCCGATTCAGGGACAGCCCGTGCTTGATCGCCTCGTTCGGGGTGATCGTCAGCGACTTCGAGAGAGCTCGAGCCGCATTCAGGGCGTCCATCTTGGCCCGATGATGCAGCGTGCGGGCGCTCCCAACGCATCCCAAGGCGAGACCCTTCTCGGTCAGACGCTGATCCGCATTGTCCGCCCGCAGCGTCAGCCGGTATTCGGCCCTGGAGGTGAACATCCGATAGGGTTCGCTGATGCCGCGGGTGACGAGGTCGTCGATCATCACCCCGAGATAGCCATCCGCCCGGTCGAACACCGTCAGCGCGGCGCCGCTCGCGGCCAGTGCCGCGTTCAGCCCGGCCACGATGCCCTGGCCAGCAGCTTCCTCGTATCCGGTCGTGCCGTTGATCTGCCCGGCTAGGAATAAACCGCGAAGTCGCTTGGTCTGGAGGGTCGGATCCAGCTCCCGGGGATCGATGTGGTCGTATTCGATGGCATAGCCCGGCCGGACCATCTTCACCCGCTCCAGGCCGGGAATGGTTGCGAGGATGGCGAGCTGGACCTCCTCCGGCAGCGAGGTCGAAATACCGTTGGGATAGACGGTGCTATCGTCGAGCCCTTCCGGCTCCAGGAAGATCTGGTGACCGTCTCGGTCGCCGAAGCGAACGATCTTGTCTTCGATCGAGGGGCAATAGCGCGGTCCGGAGCTCTTGATCTGGCCGGAGTACATCGGGGAGCGATGGACGTTGGCCCGGATCACCTCGTGGGTCGCGGACGTTGTCCGGGTGATCCCGCACTGGATCTGCGGCGTCGTGATCCGCTCGGTCATTACCGAAAACGGCTCCGGAGGCTCGTCCCCCGGCTGCATCTCGACGGCCGACCAGTCGATCGTGGTCCCGTCCAGACGCGGCGGAGTCCCCGTCTTGAGCCGTCCAAGGGTGAATCCGGCCCGCTCGAAGGAGGACGAAAGGCCCATCGCAGGAGCCTCGCCAACCCGGCCGGCCGGCCAGTTCTTCTCTCCAAGATGGATCAGGCCGCGGAGGAAGGTGCCGGTAGTGACGACGACGGCTCCTGCCCGAAGTTCGCGGCCATCTGCCAGGCGCAGGCCGGTCACCCGCCCCTCGACCATGATCAGCTCGTCCGCCTCACCCTCGACAAGGGAAAGACCCTCGGTCTCACGGATCGCCGCCTGCATCGCGGCGGCATAGAGCTTCCGGTCGGCCTGCGCGCGCGGACCACGGACCGCCGGGCCCTTACGGCGATTAAGAACGCGAAACTGGATGCCGCCGGCATCGCCGACGCGGCCCATCAGACCATCGAGCGCATCGACTTCACGAACCAGGTGACCCTTGCCGAGACCACCAATGGCGGGATTGCAGGACATCGCGCCGATCGTGGAGAAACGGTGCGTCACCAGAGCGGTCGCTGCGCCCATTCGGGCAGAGGCAGCCGCGGCCTCACAGCCGGCATGGCCGCCGCCAATCACGATGACGTCGAAGCTCTCTCGCTCTGGTCGCATGGCGGACTTCTAGCTCAGAGGCGGGGAAGCCGAAAGTGGAAACTGGGTGAGGCAATTGTTTCACGTGAAACGGGACTCCGTTTCGGCAAGGCAATTTTCGCGAAAACAACCCCATGCACAGTAGAATGGCCCGTGAAAGGATTACTGTTTTTAGGAGACAAAAACTGCTTTCGTGGAGGGAAAGGACGTTGGACCGGAGGCCGTAGCAACTGAATACCGGCCCCCCGATCGGAACGCGATGTCCGCGGCATACTCCCGTCATTGCGAGAGCAATCCAGGATGGTTCTGCGAAGACAGACTGGATTGCTCTTGCAATGACCTTCAGTGAGCGCGCATCCCCAAACCGCTACCCCATTTGCACCGAGGTCAATCGCGGCGCGCACCCTGCTCAGAGTGTTTCACGTGAAACGGCAAGAAGTGGAACAAAGCCTAGTTCTACAATCAAGAATTAGCGCTACTTTCCGATACAGAATTTTTGGAAAATGGCCCCCAGGACGTCCTCGACGTCCACCCGGCCCAACAGCCGGCCCAAGGCATAGGCGGCAGCACGCAGCTCTTCGGCGGCAAGCTCCTCGCCCTCTTCTACAAGCTCCAGACTCCGGTGCAAGCTGTCCGATGCTCGGCGCAGCAGGTCCCGCTGGCGGGCCCGGGTCACCAATGCGCCCTCGGTGGTTCCGAAGAAGTCGGCAGCGAACTTCACCAGGGCATCGACCAGCTCGGGAATGCCGTCCCCCTGGCTCGCCGAGATCCCGAACTCGCCAAGCGGCCCGGCGTCCTCGACACTGCTGAGATCGATCTTGTTGCGCACGATCCAGACCGAACCGCCGGAGGGGCTGCTCCCGTTGCCGGACTTCCCCAGCGACCGCACCGCGTCCGGATCGACTGCGCGCCCGCCCTCCACCAGCCACAACACGAGGTCGGCATCTTCGGCTCGTGCTCGCGCCCGGCGTACACCCTCCTGCTCGACCGGATCATCGGTCTCGCGAATGCCGGCGGTGTCGATCACCGTGACGGGATAGCCGTCGAGATCGAGCTGCACCTCGATCACGTCGCGCGTCGTGCCGGCATGCGGCGAGACGATCGCGACGTCGCGGCGCGCGAGCTGGTTGATCAGCGTCGACTTGCCGACATTCGGCTCGCCCGCGATCGCAACCACCAGGCCGTCGCGCAGACGTTCAGCCTGTCCCTGTGCCGCAAGGACTTCTGCGATTTCGCCGTGCAGCGTACTGATCGCCTTGACCGCAGGCGCCCTCAACTCGGCGGGCACATCGCCCTCGTCGGAGAAATCGATGCCGGCCTCGATCAAGGCCGAGGCCTCGATGATGCGCTCGCGCCAGTCGCGCGCGCGATTGCCCAGCAGGCCCTGCAACTGTCGTAGCGCCTGGCGGCGCTGGCGGTCAGTGTCGGCATGAATGAGATCGTCGAGGCCCTCCGCCTCGGTGAGATCGAGCTTGCCGTTCTCGAAGGCGCGCCGCGTGAATTCGCCGGGCTCGGCGGCCCGCATATTCGGAATTACGGAAATAGCGGCGAAAAGCGCAGCCAGCACCGCGCGGCCGCCATGGACGTGGAATTCGGCGACGTCCTCGCCGGTCGCGCTGGCCGGCCCCGGAAACCACAGCACCACCGCATCGTCGATCGGCTGGCCCGCGCCGTCACGAAGCAGCCGGCGGCTGGCCTGCCTCGGTGCCGTCAGCTTGCCCGCCAGCGTCGTCAGCGCCAGGCTGGCGCCTGGCCCGGAGACGCGCACCACCGCGAGCGCGCTCGGCGGACGGCCGGACGACAGCGCAAAGATGGTGTGGTCTCGCGGATGCATGGCCTATTTGTCCGGCTGAGGGGGAAAAAGGCAAACGTCCGTTTCGGCCGGCCGGATTGCGTGGTTTTGCTGCAGCAATTCCCGCAGCAAAGACCCCATATCGCAATGCAGTATATCCGCAGCAGTTTGCTGCAAAAATCACTCGCCACCGATTGAGAAACCGCTCCAAAAGTCAACTATTCCGAAATTATATCAATAACTTAAAGAACTTCGGTCCAAGCTGCAAAAACCCATCATGCTGCACCTCTGCTGCAACAAAGCCGCACAAAGAAAAAAGGGCGCCCGAAGGCGCCCCCTGATTTCCATGCTGCACCCTGGCTCAGGTATTCATCGAGTCGAAGAACTCGGAATTGCTCTTGGTCGAGCGCAGCTTATCGAGCAGGAAGTCGATTCCGTCCATCGTACCCATCGGGTTCAGGATGCGGCGGAGCACGTACATCTTCTTCAGGACCAGCGGATCGGTGATCAGCTCCTCCTTGCGGGTGCCGGAGCGCGAAATGTCGATCGCCGGGAAGGTCCGCTTGTCCGAAACCTTGCGGTCGAGAATCAGCTCCGAGTTACCGGTGCCCTTGAATTCCTCGAAGATGACTTCGTCCATGCGGCTGCCGGTATCGACCAGCGCGGTCGCGATGATCGTCAGCGAGCCGCCCTCTTCGATGTTGCGGGCGGCGCCGAAGAAGCGCTTCGGCCGCTGCAGCGCGTTGGCGTCGACACCACCGGTCAGCACCTTGCCGGATGACGGCACCACGGTGTTGTAGGCGCGGCCGAGGCGGGTGATGGAGTCGAGCAGGATCACCACGTCGCGGCCATGCTCGACCAGGCGCTTGGCCTTCTCGATCACCATCTCGGCGACCTGGACGTGACGCACCGCCGGCTCGTCGAAGGTCGAGGAGACGACCTCACCCTTCACCGAGCGCTGCATGTCCGTGACTTCTTCCGGACGTTCGTCGATCAAGAGCACGATCAGATAGCACTCAGGATGATTATGCGCGATCGAATGCGCGATGTTCTGCATCAGCACCGTTTTACCGGTGCGCGGCGGCGCGACGATCAGCGCGCGCTGGCCCTTGCCGATCGGCGCGACGATGTCGATCACCCTTGCAGACAGGTCTTTCCGCGTCGGATCGTCGATCTCCATGCGGAAACGCTGGTTCGGAAACAGCGGCGTGAGGTTGTCGAAATTGACCTTGTGCTTGGCCTTTTCCGGATCCTCGAAATTGAGCGTGTTGACTTTCAGCAGCGCAAAGTAGCGCTCGCCTTCTTTCGGGCTGCGGATGTGGCCCTCGATGGTGTCGCCGGTGCGCAGGCCAAAACGGCGGATCTGCGAGGGCGAAACGTAGATGTCGTCCGGGCCCGGCAGATAATTCGCATCGGGCGAGCGGAGGAAGCCAAAACCGTCGGAGAGAACCTCGACGACGCCTTCGCCGACGATGTCGGTCTCGGCGAGCGCGAGCTGCTTGAGTATGGCGAACAGCAGCTCCTGCTTGCGCATGGTGCTGGCATTCTCGACCCCGTTCTCTTCCGCGAACGAGACGAGCTCGGCCGGCGTCTTCGACTTGAGGTCCTGGAGTTTAATTTCCCGCATTGGGGTGGTCCTGTGGGGTAACCTTGGGAGGGGGTGCGAGGAGGCTCTGAAATGCGGACGCGAGAAGGTAAGGTCCGCAGGTCTGGCAAGGAGAGCGCCGGTGAGGCTTCAAACCTGATGGGGTGTCCGGCCTCTGGAAAGCTCAGACACGACCACATCCGCCTGCGTTGGGTGGGATATCGCCAATATAGAAAATCGGCTCTCACTCCGCAAGCCGAAGCGCTGAGCGATCGTTCGCGATCCTTGCCTAGAACGGCTTCACGATCACCATGATGACGATCAAAATCATCAAGACTGTCGGTACCTCATTGATAATCCGATAGAATTTCTGGCTCCGGGGACGCCGGTCCGCGGCGAAATCCTTCAACCAGCGCGAAAAAAAGCCGTGGACCGCGGACATCGCCAGGACCAGTGCCAGTTTTACGTGCAGCCAGCCGAAAGTGAACCAGTGCCCGGCCCAGGCGAGATAGAGCCCGGCGAGCCAGGTCACGATCATGGCCGGGTTGATGATCGCCTTGAACAGGCGCCGTTCCATGATCTTGAACGTTTCCGACTGCTTCGAGCCGATCTCAGCCTCGCAGTGATAGACGAACAGCCGTGGCAGATAGAGCATGCCCGCCATCCAGGAGATGACGGCGATCACATGCAGCGCCTTGATCCAGAGATAGACGTCTTCGAACATGTCCTGCGTCCGGATTCCCGCCCAGCCTAGGGAACGCTGGGGATAGTAAGAACTCGTTAAGGTCTTGCCTGCACACTTATCCGTCCGTAGCGCCCTTCTCAAATAAGAATCTTAGATTCTTAAGGTTTGAGTCTATGTGACGGTGAATTGGACTCACACAATTCCATCCGCCCGTTCACGCGCGCTTGTTCACATCCATCAACATATACCTGACCGCCCTGGCCGCTTTCGATAAGTCAGTCAGCTTCAAAGGCTTGCGCGTTTCTATCGGCAGCTTATCAAGGGGGTTATCGACGCAATCCCGTTTCCCGTTCGGCAGGGCGTAAAACTTGTTCTGACGGGCAGTGGTGTGAAGAAAGTTGGCGGTTATCCCGCCCCTGGTGTCGCACATCCCTTTCCGAGCGGTTAAGCTCCACAGAAATCCACAAACCACACCGCCTTCATACAAAGAGCTTTTGTGCCGACCTCGAGCAATTATTTCCATCTGCACCTCGTGTCCGACTCCACCGGTGAGACCCTGATCACGGTCGCGCGCGCCGTTGCCGCCCAGTACGCCAACGTGACCCCGGTCGAACACGTCTATCCGCTGGTGCGTAGCCAGAAACAGCTCGATCGCGTGCTCGACGAGATCGAGGAGGCGCCGGGAATCGTGCTGTTCACGCTGCTCGAGAAGGATCTGGTCTCCAGGCTCGAGGACAAGTGCAAGGGGATCAATGTTCCGAGCCTGTCGATCATCGGCCCGGTGATGCAATTGTTCGAGGCGTATCTCGGAGCTGCCACGACCGGCCGGGTCGGCGCCCAGCACGTGCTCAATGCCGAATACTTCAAGCGTATCGACGCGCTGAACTACACGATGATCCATGACGACGGCCAGCATGTTGAGGGGCTCGACGACGCGGACGTGGTGCTTGTCGGTGTCTCCCGCACCTCAAAGACCCCGACATCGATCTACCTTGCCAACCGTGGCATCCGCACCGCCAACGTGCCGCTGGTTCCGGGCATTCCGGTGCCCTCGCAACTGGAAACGTTGACGCGGCCGCTGGTGGTGAGCTTGCACGCGACGCCGGAACGCTTGATCCAGGTGCGCCAGAACCGCCTGCTCTCCATGGGTGCCGATTCCAGCGGCGACACCTATACCGACAGGCAGGCAGTCGCGGAGGAGGTCGCATTTGCCCGCAAGCTGAGCGCCAAGCACGATTGGCCGCTGCTCGACGTCACGCGGCGCTCGATCGAGGAAACCGCCGCGGCGATCATGAAGCTCTACAGCGATCGCCAGCGTAACCGGCCTTCTGAATAGTCTTGGGAATAATATAGTCTCGGGAATAATTTTGCGATGGGTCTGTGGCTCGGCAAATCTTCGTTGATCTTGGCCTCGCAGAGCAGCGCGCGAAGGATGCTGCTGGCCAATGCCGGGTTCGAATTCAAGGCGATCACGGCTGATATCGACGAGCGCGGTATCCAGGCTGCCTCCGGGCTTTCGGGTCCGCGCGAGATCGCCCTGCTGCTGGCGCGCGAAAAGGCCAAGGCAGTCTCGGCCCATCACGCTGGAAGCTACGTCATCGGTGCGGATCAAACGCTGGCCCTCGGCGATCGTCTGTTCAACAAGCCTGCGGGCCGCCCCCAGGCGTTGGCGCAACTACGCGATCTCTCCGGCAAGTGCCATGAGCTGAATTCCGCCGTGGCGATAGCACGCGATGGTGAGATCATCTTCGAGGACGTCTCGGTCGCCCGCCTGTCCATGCGGCAGATGACCGAGGCTGAGCTTTCGGCCTATCTCGACGCCGCCGGCGATGCCGTCATCACCAGCGTCGGCGGCTATCAGCTCGAAGGCCTGGGCATCCACCTGTTCGAGCGCATCGAGGGTGACCACTTCACCATTCTCGGCCTGCCGCTGCTGCCGCTGCTTGCGTTCCTGCGGCGCGAGCGGCTAGTTGCCGTGTGAATGGCAGATATGGCTGGACGCTGATGCGTATCCTGGGACTGACCGGCTCGATCGGGATGGGCAAATCCACCACCGCGAAATTATTCGCGGAGGCCGGCGTCCCTGTCTACGATGCCGATGCGGCCGTCCATCAGCTCTATGAGGGCGAGGCTGCGCCCGCGATCGAGGCCGCCTTCCCCGGCACCACCGCGAACGGCAAGGTGGATCGGGCCAAATTGTCGGCGCGTGTGGTGCACGATGCCGCCGCCATCAAGCAGCTCGAGCAGATCGTCCATCCGATGCTCGGCGCTTCCCGGAAAAAATTCTTCGCCGATGCCGAAGCCGCCAACGCGCCGGTCGTCGTGCTGGACATTCCGCTGCTGTTCGAGACTGGCGGCGAGACGCGGGTCGATGCCGTGGTCGTGGTGACGACGTCTCCGGAACTCCAGCGCGAGCGGGTACTGGCGCGCGGCACGATGGACGAGGCCAAGCTCGACGCCATCATCGCCAAGCAGACGCCCGACGCGGAAAAGCGCAAGCGTGCCGATTTCGTGGTGGATACGTCACACGGACTCGAACCGGTGCGCGCCCAAATCGCGCATATCCTCGCCGAGGTCGTTAAGATGCCGCAGCGGCGAACCTGATTCGCCGCCTTACACGGCTTCCTAAATCATGCGTGAAATCGTTCTCGACACCGAAACCACCGGCCTCGACCCGCTACGTGGAGATCGCCTGGTCGAAATCGGCTGCGTCGAGATGTTCAATCGCATGCCGACGGGGCAGAGCTTCCACGTCTACATCAATCCCGAAAGGGACATGCCGGCGGAAGCCTTTGCGGTGCACGGGCTGTCGGCCGAGTTTCTGGCGACCAAGCAGCTGTTTCACGAGGTCGTCGACGGGTTTCTGGAGTTCATCGGCGACGCGCCGCTGGTGATCCACAACGCTTCGTTCGACATCAGCTTCATCAATGCCGAGCTGGACCGGATCAAACGCGCGGCGATCCCGCGTGAGCGGCTGGTCGATACGCTGCTGCTGGCACGGCGCAAGCATCCCGGCGTGTCGAACCGACTCGACGATCTCTGCTCGCGCTATGCGATCGACAATTCACACCGCACCAAGCACGGCGCGTTGCTCGACGCGGAACTCCTGGCCGAAGTCTATGTCGATCTGGTCGGGGCGCGGCAATCGCAGCTGCTCCTGGCTTCGGAAGCCGAGGAGATTCGCGTCAATGGGGCTGCCGATGCGCCACGGCGGCAGCGGCCGATGCCGCTCACGCCGCGGATTTCGGACGCCGAGCGTGAGGCCCACCGGGCTTTCATCACAACGCTGGGCGACAAGGCGATCTGGAACGAGTTCTTGCCCGCTCCAGCCGCCCGTTCGGCTGGTCAGGCCTGACCGCTCGGCGAAGCGGCCATTTGTTGCCGCTCCATGTTCTGACGATAGAGACCGACGAAATCGACCGGATCCAGCATCAGGGGCGGGAACCCGCCGTCGCGCACGGCAGTCGCGATGATCTCACGGGCGAACGGGAACAGCAGGCGCGGGCATTCGATCATGACCAGCGGATGCAGGTTTTCCTTCGGCACATTGGAAATGCGGAACACGCCGGCATAAGCGAGCTCGAACGAGAACATGATCTTGCCGGCGGTCTCGGCCTTGCCCTCGACCGACAGCGTCACCTCGAACTCCTGTTCGCTGAGGTTGTTGGCGCTGACATTGATCTGGATGTTGATCTGGGGCGGCTGGCTCTGCTGCTGGAGCGAGCTGGGCGCGTTCGGATTTTCGAACGAGAGGTCCTTGGTATATTGCGCCAGCACGTTGAGCTGGGGAGCCTGGGCCGCCTCGGGAGGGGTGCCGTTACCGTTGGTCATAAGAGTGTCTCCTTACCCGATTGGGGCTGAAATTCGCGGCGGTTGGCTAACATAGGGCCGCCTCGTTCCACAAGGACGAACGGTCCCGGATGGGGAATTCCGGCCGCGTCCGCAACTGTGACGTTCACCCCGCCGATCCCGCGAAATTGCGCCTTAAACGATTGAAGATGCGCGATTTCCGGGCAGGATCGGGTTTCCCCTTAAGCATAAAACGCGCTACACTCGGTGCTGTGCCAAAAGGCGCCATTGGCCGGGCAAGATTTCGTGCCTACATCCCACGGACCTGACGCGCGGACCCGAAATGGTGATGTAGACTTGCCGTTCGGGTATGGAACGGTCTACTGGCCGGATCGATTTTCCCGGCAACGACCCCTTCGAGACGGCCCCTTTTCTACAGAAGACCAGAAATCTACAGAAGACCAGAAAGCGAATACGACGTGGACATCTACACCATCATCTTCCTGGCGCTGGCGGTCTTCATCTTTCTGAGGCTGCGCAGCGTGCTGGGGCAGCGCACGGGCAACGAGCGGCCGCCGTTCGACCGTAACGCGCTCCAGGGTGCCCAGGACAAGAACGTTGTGACCATGCCGGGCAAGGTCATCGACCAGGCCCCGTTGGCGCCGACGGCCGAGCCGACCCCGCCCTCCGACCGCTGGAAGGGCCTGACCGAGCCGGGCACCGCGCTGGCGCAGGGCCTGGACGGCATCGTCGAAAAGGATTCCACCTTCGATCCGCGCCATTTCATCTCCGGCGCCCGCGGCGCCTATGAGATGATCGTGCTGGCCTTTGCCAATGGCGACCGCCGCGCGCTGCGCGACCTGTTGTCGTCGGAGGTCTATGAAAGCTTCGATGCCGCGATCAAGGAGCGCGAGAAGAACGAGCAGAAGACCGAGACGCGCTTCGTCTCGATCGACAAGGCCGAGCTCGTCGGCGCCGAGCTGCGCGACCGCACGGCCCAGCTCACGATCCGCTTCGTCTCGCAGATGATCTCGGCCACCCGAGACAAGACCGGCAACATCGTCGACGGCAGTGCCGACACGGTCGCCGACATCACCGACATCTGGACTTTCGCCCGCGACATCACCTCTCGCGATCCGAACTGGAAGCTGGTTGGCACCGGAAGCGCGAATTAAGGCTTTCCTCAAGACCAGCGCGACGGCGCTTTGCGCCGGTGTCGTCGCGCTATCGTCGTTTTCGCTCGGCGCCGAGGCGGCGCGGCGCCACTATCGCAGCCATCACCACCATCTCCCGGAATTGCCTGCCGCGCCGCCGCGGGCCTTGCCGTATCCGCAGCTTCCCCTGCCGTTCGAAATCCCCGGCACGCAATATCTGCCGCTGGCCTGGGCCGACGTGAAGGGCTGGAGCGATGACGATCATCTCGCCGCCTACAAGACGTTTCGCGCAAGCTGCCGTCCGATCAGCGCGCAGACCGGCGCTCCCGAACCGAAGGCTTTGGGCGCCTCGCTGAGCGAACCCTGCCGGGTCGCCAAATCGCTCGAGCTCACCGACGACGCCAGGGCGAAAACCTTCTTCGAGGAGAATTTCGCGCCGCTGCGGATCTCGCGCCTCGGCGAGCCCGACGGTTTCGTCACCGGCTATTACGAGCCGGTGCTGGAGGGATCGCGCACGCAGACCGACGTCTACAACGTCCCGGTCTATCGCCGGCCCTCGAACCTGTTCGTGCGCGGCTACAAGCAGGATTCGGTCAGCCTGCCCAACAAGGGCCCGGTGCACCGCAAGATCGGCCGCCGCAAGCTCGTGCCCTATTACGACCGTGGCGAGATCGAGGATGGCAAGATCGCCGGCCGCGGACTGGAGATTGCCTGGCTGAAGGACCCGACCGATCTGCTGTTCGCCCAGATCCAGGGCTCGGCGCGGATCAAGTTCGACGACGGCGGCACGGTGCGGCTCAATTACGACGCCTATAACGGCTATCCCTATACGGCGGTCGGTCGCATCCTGATCGAGCGCGGCATCATTCCGAAGGAAGAGATGTCGATGCAGAAGATCAGGGAGTGGATGGCGCAGACCCCGGACGGCGCCAAGGAGCTGCGGCGCCAGAACCGCTCCTACATCTTCTTCCGCGAGGTCAATCTCTCCGACAAGGACGAGGCGGTCGGCGCGCAAGGCATTCCGCTGACGGCCGGCCGCTCGATCGCGGTCGACAAATCGCTGCATGTCTACGGCACCCCGTTCTTCATCGAGGGCGAGCTGCCGATCGATTCCGAACGCGCGAAGACGCCGTTCCATCGGTTGATGATCGCGCAGGACACCGGCTCGGCCATCATCGGACCCGCGCGCGCCGATCTCTATTTCGGCGCGGGCCAGGACGCCGGCCGGGTCTCCGGGCGGCTGCGCCATGCCATGCATTTCGTGATGCTGGTGCCGAAGGGCCTCGATCCCACAACGCGCGGCGCGCGGCTGCCGGTACCGGACCCGCGGCCCTCGGAGAAGATCGCAAGGCTGTTTCCGCAAACGGAGCCTGCGAAGGATTCGGCCAGGGATTCGGCCAAGGATTCGGTCAAGGCGGCGGCTCCGCCCGCAGCCGTGACACAAGGCAAAGGTGAGACCGTCGCCGTCGCCAACCCCGTCCCGCTGCCGGCGCCGCGTCCTGTGATAGAGCCCGTCCGCGAGCCGCGGCGGCCGGTGAAAAATCGTTCCCATCGGCAGCAATGAAGCGATCGTCCCGTCCGCCCGTGCTGGAGCCTCGTCCCTCGCCGCGCCGCCGCGCGCTGAGCGAGGAAGAGCGCGAGCTCTGGGATACGATCGCAAAGCAGGTCAAGCCGCTGAGGAAGCATCGCGCGGCCAAGGCGCAAGCTGCGCCGCGCACTGAGTCTTCACCCGCGGCGCCGGCCACGCGGCTTGCGCCATCGCCGCGTCCGATTGCCGCCGCGCCGGCGCCGCGCGTGGCAAAACCGGCCATGCCGCCGCTGGCGCCGCTCGGCAAGCGCGAGCGCACAAAACTGTCGCGCGGGCGCAGCGAGATCGAGGCACGGCTCGATCTGCACGGCATGACCCAGACGCGCGCCCATCGCGCCTTGACCGGCTTCCTGCACCGCGCCCATCACGACGGACTGACCTTCGTGCTCGTCATCACCGGCAAGGGCCGAAGCGGCGGCGAAAGCGGCGTGCTGCGCCGCCAGGTGCCGGAATGGCTGAGCCTGCCGGAATTCCGCGCCTTTGTCGTGGGCTTCGAGGAAGCCGGTATCGGCCATGGCGGCGAGGGCGCGCTTTACGTGCGGATTCGGCGGGCTAGATCTTAAAATCTCGATCGGGCCGCAGGCTCCCTTAACCTCTCCCGCAAGCGGGAGAGGGGGCGCACCGAGCTCTAGAACGGCCGCACGATCCCGACGCGCGGGATCAGTGTGATGACCAAGCCGAAGACGTTTGTGTTGCGGTCCTCGGGCGGAATCAGCGGGGTCTCGCGTGCGGCGGGCAGCATCTTCGCCGCGTGCAGGATCAGGAACATGCAGACCGCCCAGTTCGAGATCCAGCGCGAATAGTCGAACACCATCGCGAACATCACGAGATAGGCGAGGCTGACGCCGGCCAGCGCCGCGATCACGAGACGGCGGTGCGTGTCGCTTGCGAGCGCGCCGATCAGGTTCGCAAAATAGCGCCACAGCGGCGTGTGCAGCCAGATCAGCAGCACGAACACGGGCACGCCGAGGATGTTGTGGGGCAGGCGGCCCCAGGTGTCGGAAATCTCCTTCGCCAGCGGCTGGTACCAGATGTAGGCGAATTGCAGCAGGTCGGTCCGCGACGGATCGGCCATCCGGCTCTTCAGATACAGGACGAAATCCGCCTCCGGGATCGGCATCGTTCCCAAAAACTGCGCCGCCAGGAACAGCGTAGAGACGATGAGCAAGGCAATGATGCCGAACGCGACGTTGGTGCAATTGCAGCCATAGGTCAGATAGTGCCTGATCACGACGATGGTGAAGATGGTGGGCACATACATCAAGAGATGAATGTGGTGGATCAGGACGAGAACGATCGAGAACAGCGCAGCTAGCGCCACGAACAGAAGCGAGCCCGCCGGCGCCAGCAGCAGGATGAGCGAGAACGCGCAGCCATAGATGTCGAAATGGCCGAGCGTGTGCATGAAATTCTTGAGGAAGAATGGCGAGCCCGCGATGAAGACGAACAGCGGCAGCGCCTTTGCGGTGAAGCCGAACGTCTTCTGGAATAGCCTTGCGTATAGCCCCAGCGTCACCAGCCACGTCACGCCGCCGAGCGCGAACACCAGCCACACCGGCACCTTGTCCGTGAACAGCGCGACCGTCGCCCCGATCAGCGCGCGCTTGATGAAGCCGAAATGGTAATCGACGAGGAGGTGGATGTAGGGGACATAAGGCGGCAGCTGGATCTTGTGGATGAAGACGCCGACGATGATTGCGGCGTTGATGGCGAGCAGCAGCCGCCAGGGGTTTTGCAGGAAGTTAGCGTGCATGTGACACTCGACGCGCACAAAACTCCGCTGTCGTCCCGGCGAAGGCCGGGACCCATAGCCACGAATGTTCGTTTTGATCCAAAGCCGGGGCCGCTATCTCTTCCAACAATAACCGCTGGTGGTTATGGGTCCCGGCCTTCGCCGGGACGACGGCGGAATAAATAGCGCGGGCCGGTCAATTTACAAAATGAACCGGCTCAGATCCGCGTTCTTGGCGAGGTCGCCGACGTGCTTCTGCACGTAATCGGCATCGACCCGGATGGTCTCGCCGTTGCGATCGGGCGCGCTGAAGGAGATCTCGTCCAGCACCCGCTCCATCACGGTCTGGAGCCGCCGCGCGCCGATGTTCTCGACTGCCGAATTGACGGCCACCGCGACGTCGGCCAGCGCATCGATGGCGTTGTCGGTGATGTCGAGCGTCACACCCTCCGTCTGCATCAAGGCGACATATTGCTTGATCAGCGAGGCCTCGGGCTCGGTCAGGATACGCCGCAGGTCGTCGCGGGTCAGCGGCTGCAGCTCGACGCGGATCGGCAGGCGGCCCTGCAGTTCCGGCAACAGGTCGGACGGCTTTGCGACGTGGAAGGCGCCCGACGCGATGAACAGGATGTGGTCGGTCTTCACCGCGCCGTGCTTGGTCGAAACGGTCGTGCCCTCGATCAGCGGCAGCAGGTCGCGCTGCACGCCCTCGCGCGAGACGTCGCCGCCGGCGCGGCCTTCGCGGGCGCAGATCTTGTCGATCTCGTCCAGGAACACGATGCCGTTGTTCTCGACCGCGCTGATCGCCTCCTGCGTCAACTGATCGCTGTCGAGCAGCTTGTCGGATTCCTCGTTGACGAGGATCTCGTGCGAGCTCTCCACCGTCAGCCGCCGCGTCTTGCTGCGTCCGCCGAGCTTGCCGAAGATGTCGCCGATCGAAACCGCGCCCATCTGCGCGCCGGGCATGCCCGGGATCTCGAACATCGGAAAGCCGCTGCCGCCGCCTTGCGTCTCGATCTCGATTTCCTTGTCGTTGAGCTCGCCGGCGCGCAGCTTCTTGCGGAAGGAGTCCCGCGTTGCCGCGCTGGCATTGGCACCGACCAGGGCGTCGAGCACGCGATCCTCGGCGGCGAGCTGCGCGCGTGCCTGCACGTCCTTCCGCTTGCGCTCGCGGACCTGGGCGATCGCGACCTCGACGAGATCGCGCACGATCTGCTCGACGTCACGGCCGACATAGCCGACCTCGGTGAATTTCGTCGCCTCGACCTTCAGGAACGGCGCGTTGGCAAGCTTGGCCAGCCGTCGCGCGATCTCGGTCTTGCCGACGCCGGTGGGGCCGATCATCAAAATGTTCTTCGGCAGCACCTCTTCGCGCAAGGAGCCAGAGAGCTGCTGCCGCCGCCAGCGGTTGCGCAGCGCGATCGAGACCGCGCGCTTGGCATCGGCCTGGCCGACGATGAAACGGTCGAGTTCGGAAACGATTTCGCGGGGGGAGAAGTCTGTCATGGGACCTTAGCTAGGGTCAGATGCGGGGCGGGACAAGCCGCTTTTTTGCCGTCAGATGATCGGCGGACCCGATTGCCATTGTTTCACGGCCTCGATCGGATGGATCAGCATCAGGATATTGAGCGTCAGATTGTCACGAATATGGAGCGCCAGCATGATCTCGAAGGCGAGCCCGAGCAGGACGGTCACGGTAACGGGCAGCAGGCGCGCGGCGAGAAAGCCCAGCATCATGAACAGCGTGTCCGAGATCGAATTGACGATGCTGTCGCCGTAATAATCCAGCGAGATCGTGCCGGCGCGGTAGCGCTCGATGATGAAAGGCGAATTCTCGACGATCTCCCAGGCACCTTCGATCAGCATCGCGACGATCAGCCGGGCCGGCCAGGACAGAGACGGGAACGGCAGGCGCGCGAGCAGCAGCCAGGTCAAGCCATAGAACAGGAAGCCGTGCAGGACGTGCGAAAAGCTGTACCAGTCGGCGATCTGCTGCGAATTTTCCGAGCTGTTCACCACGCCATGCCACAGCTTGACATAGCCGCAGGTGCAGATCGGTACCCGCCCCATCGCGAACAGGATCGAAGCCTGCAGCGCCAGCAGCAGCAGCGCGATGCCAACCCAGGCGAGCGGTGTAAACGCGGCGTTGCCCTCGTGCGTGGTTGTCAGCGTCATGGCTCGCGCACCATCAGGAGCGCCGGCCCATCGGGTGTCTCGACCATGCGGTTGCGGACAAAGCCAGCCTTCTCATAGGCGCGCACGGCACGCAGGTTGAGTGCATCGGGATCGGTGACGATACGCGGCAGGCTTTGCTGAAGCTGCGCATCGGCGAACTGGCGGATGAATGCCGAACCGTGACCGCGTCCGATCATGTCGCTTTCGCCGATGAATTGGTCGATCCCACGCGTGCCCTCAGGTTGCGGCCCGAACCCCGTATTCCAGGCGGTCAGGCTGTAGCACTGAAGATAGCCGAACGGCCGGCTGCCGGCCAATACGATGAACTGGTCCATCGCAGGCTCGTCGAGATCGCCGCTCACGAGCGCGAATTGCTCGTCCGGATCGCCCCACCATTCCCGCACATGCGCCTCGCCGAGCCATCGCCGGATCAGCGGCAGGTCGGTCGCGGTCATCGGGCGGAAGGTGTAGGCGAGGGGCATGGCCTAGCCGGCCGACAGCGCTTCGATGGTTACATTGCGGTTGGTGTAGACGCAGATGTCGGCGGCGATGTCGAGGGAGCGGCGGACGATGGTCTCGGCATCCTTGTCGGTGTCGAGCAGGGCCCGCGCGGCGGCCAGCGCGTAATTGCCGCCGGAGCCGATCGCCATGACGCCGGCCTCGGGCTCAAGCACGTCGCCGGTGCCTGTCAGCACCAGGGAGACGTCCTTGTCGGCCACGATCATCATGGCCTCCAGGCGCCGCAAATAACGGTCGGTGCGCCAGTCCTTGGCGAGCTCGACCGCGGCCCGGGTCAATTGCCCCGGATACTGCTCGAGCTTGGCTTCCAGACGCTCAAACAGCGTGAAGGCGTCGGCGGTGGCGCCGGCAAAACCGCCGATGACGTCGCCCTTGCCGAGTTTCCGGACCTTTTTGGCATTGGACTTGATGACGGTCTGGCCGATCGAGACCTGGCCGTCGCCGCCGACCACCACCGTGCCGCCCTTGCGGACCGTCAAAATCGTGGTGCCGTGCCAGCCCGGCGAGCTGTTTGGGGAGTCCTGCATGAATGATCCTCGTTGTCCGGGCTGATTTAGGCGGTCAGGGGCGGGGGCACAACGGGCCGCTCCGGGCCCAATTTCGCTCACCATAGGCAGAAGTAGAGGCCCGGCCAGCCGTTCCCGCAGTAGCGAAGGCGTCATTTGGCTGTTAAAAGACCGGCGTTTTCGGCCCCGAACTAGGATGGAAGCTAGTTTTGATGCGCACCGCGACGATCAAGCGCAAGACCAAGGAAACCGACATCGAGGTCACCGTGAACCTCGATGGCTCCGGCGTGTCCAATATCGCGACCGGCATCGGCTTTTTCGACCATATGCTCGATCTCCTCGCCCGCCATTCCCGCATCGACCTCACGGTCAAGGCGGTGGGCGATTTGCACATTGATCATCACCATACCACCGAAGACACCGGCATCGCGCTCGGCCAGGCCGTCAAGCAGGCGCTCGGCAACATGGCGGGCATCACCCGCTATGCCGACATGCACATGCCCATGGACGAGACGCTGTCGCGCGTTGTCATCGACATCTCGGGCCGCCCGGTCCTGGTGTTCAAGGTCGACTTCCCCCGCGACAAGATCGGCGAGTTCGACACCGAGCTGGTGCGCGAGTGGTTCCAGGCCTTCGCCATGAACGCCGGCGTGACTCTCCACGTCGAGACCCTATATGGCGATAACAGCCACCATATCGCCGAGTCCTGCTTCAAGGGTCTGGCGCGGGCGCTGCGGACGGCGGTCGCGATCGATCCGAAGGCTGTGGGCGAAATCCCGTCCACCAAGGGCTCGCTCGGCGGCTGACATCTCGGGCCGGCGGCACGCGCCGCTTGCGGTATCACTGAATTCTTGAGAACGGGGCATCACCATGCCTGTCTATACAGTTCATGCTCCCTCCCCTGCCGGAGCCGATTTGCGCGCGACCGACAAGTTCGTCTTCGTGCGCGACGGCTTCCATTTCTGGGCGATGATTTTCGGCCCGCTCTGGCTGCTGTGGCATCGGCTATGGCTGGCGCTGATCGGCTGGGTGATCTTCGTCGCCGCGTTCAACGCGGGGCTGTCCAGCCTCGGCGTCGGACGCAGCTCGATCTTCTTTGCCGACATCATCGTCGCGCTCCTGATGGGTTTCGAGGCCTCGAGCCTGCGGCGCTGGACGCTGTCGCGCGGCAAATGGCGTCAGCTCGACGTGGTGATTGCCGACGACGAGGACACCGCCGAGCGCCGCTTCTTCGAGCGCTGGAGCCAAAAGCAGCGCGGCATCGTCAACGATCAATGGGCCGTCGATCGCGGCGGCCCGCCGCCGACCCGCAACGTGCCGGGTCAGCAATTCTCAAACCCACCGCCGATGCCGGCGGGCGGCATCATTGGATTGTTTCCAGAACCGGGAGGGCCAAGATGAGCGTCGCCATCATTGATTACGGTTCCGGCAATCTGCATTCGGCCGCCAAGGCGTTCGAGCGCGCCGCGCGCAGCATGGAGAACCCGCAAAAGGTCTTCGTCACCAGCGATCCGGACCAGGCCTATGGCGCGGACCGTCTGGTGCTGCCGGGCGTCGGCGCCTTCGCCGATTGCCGGCGCGGGCTCGATGCGGTCAACGGCATGGTCGAGGCGATCACCGAAGCAGTGCGCGTCAAGGCGCGGCCGATGTTCGGCATCTGCGTCGGCATGCAGCTGTTCGCCACCCGCGGCAAGGAGCATGTCATCACGCAAGGGCTGAACTGGATCGGCGGCGACGTCGAGAAGATCACGCCGCGCGACGAAAGCCTGAAGATCCCGCACATGGGCTGGAATACGCTCGACGTCCTGCGCGAGCACCCGGTGCTGGAGAGGCTGCCGCTCGGCCCCAAGGGCCAGCACGCTTATTTCGTGCACTCCTATCACCTCAATGCCGCCAACGAGGCGGACGTGCTCGCGCGCGCCGATTACGGCGGGCCTGTGACCGCGATCGTCGCCAAGGACACCGCCATCGGCACGCAGTTTCACCCCGAGAAGAGCCAGCGTTTTGGCCTGGCCCTGATCTCGAACTTTTTGCGATGGAAGCCGTGATTCTCTTTCCCGCGATCGATCTCAAGAACGGCCAATGCGTGCGCCTCGAGCAAGGCGACATGGCGCGCGCGACCGTGTTCAACCTCAATCCCGCCGCGCAGGCCGAGAGCTTTGTTGCGCAGGGCTTTGAGTATCTCCACGTCGTCGATCTCGACGGTGCGTTTGCCGGCAAGCCGGTCAACGCCGAGGCCGTCGAGGCGATGCTGAAGACGATCAGGATTCCGGTGCAGCTCGGTGGCGGCATTCGCGATCTCGCGACCGTCGAAGCCTGGCTCGAAAAGGGCATCGCCCGCGTCATCATCGGCACCGCCGCGGTGCGCGACCCTGAATTGGTGAAGGCGGCTGCAAGGAAATTCCCCGGCCGCGTCGCGGTTGGGCTCGATGCACGCGACGGCAAGGTCGCGGTCGAAGGCTGGGCCGAGACCTCTCAGGTGACGGTGCTGGAGATCGCACAGCGTTTCGAGGATGCCGGCGTCGCCGCCATCATCTTCACCGACATCGCGCGCGACGGCCTGCTCAAGGGCCTGAATCTCGATGCGACCATTGCGCTGGCAGATGCCATATCCATCCCGGTGATCGCCTCCGGCGGCCTCGCCTCGATCGAGGACGTCAAGGCGATGCTGACGCCGCGCGCGAAAAAGCTCGCCGGTGCGATTGCCGGCCGCGCGCTCTATGACGGTCGGCTCGATCCAGCCGCCGCCCTCACTTTGATCCGCACCGCGCGCATCGCCTAGGAGCTGACACATGTTCAAGGTGCGCGTGATCCCCTGCCTCGACGTCAAGGACGGAAGGGTCGTCAAGGGCGTCAATTTCGTTGACCTGCGCGATGCCGGTGACCCCGTCGAAGCGGCGATCGCCTATGACGCCGCCGGCGCCGACGAGCTCACTTTTCTCGATATCACCGCGACCCATGAGAATCGCGGCATCATGCTGGACGTGGTCCGGCGCACCGCTGAAGCCTGCTTCATGCCGGTGACCGTCGGCGGCGGCGTGCGTGAGGTCAACGATATCAAGACGCTCCTGCGTGCCGGCGCCGACAAGGTCTCGATCAACAGCGCCGCTGTGTCGCGGCGTGAGTTCGTCAAGGAAGCTGCCGAAAAATTCGGCGAGCAGTGCGTGGTGGTCGCGATCGACGCCAAGCGGGTCAAGCGACCGGGCGGCGACCGCTGGGAGATTTTCACCCATGGCGGCCGCAACTCGACCGGCATCGACGCCATCGAATACGCCCAGGAGGTGGTCTCGCTCGGCGCTGGTGAAATTTTGCTCACCTCGATGGACCGCGACGGCACGAGGCAGGGTTTTGACATCCCGCTGACCCGGGCGATCGCCGACAGCATTCCCGTTCCCGTGATCGCCTCGGGCGGTGTCGGCAATCTCGACCACCTCGTCGACGGTATTCGCGACGGTCACGCCACCGCCGTGCTGGCCGCCTCGATCTTCCACTTTGGGGAATTCACCATCCGCGAAGCCAAGGAGCACATGGCCCGGCGCGGGCTGGCCATGCGCCTCGATGCCTGACGACTCCCGTCCGTAAAAATGCTACATCATCGGCGGGGACCGGCTTATCCCGCCAGATAACCGGCCAATAATCGGCCGAGGCGCGTTTTCCGAGTATTTTGTATGCCGCGTTTTACGATCCATGATCTGGCCGAGACCATCGACGCCCGCGCGGCAGCGGGTGGCGAGGCGTCCTATACCCGCAAGCTCCTCGACAAGGGCGCCGAACATTGCGCCAAGAAGTTCGGTGAGGAAGCAGTCGAAACCGTAATCGCAGCAGTCGAAAACGATCGCGCGCATCTGATCGCTGAAGGCGCCGACCTGCTTTATCATTTCCTTGTGCTGCTCAAGGTCCGCGGCGTAAAGCTGGAAGAGGTCGAAGCCGCGCTGGACAAGCGGACGAACATGTCAGGGTTGGAAGAAAAGGCGTCGCGCAAAAGCGGCAACTAGCCGAGGTGGAAAGATCGCGTCATGGATATCCGCGCACCCGAGCAGCAGTATAATCCGTACCGCGTCTATACGCGCGAGCAATGGGCGCGGCTGCGCGACGACACGCCGATGACCCTGGAGCCGGGCGAGTTCGACCGGCTGCGCTCGCTGCACGATCGCCTCGACTTGCAGGAAGTCGAGGACATCTACCTACCGCTATCGCGCCTGCTGTCGATCTATGTCGATGCGATGCAGCGGCTTTATTACGCGGAGCGCCAGTTCCTCAACATCCGCGACCGCAAGATGCCCTATGTCATCGGGGTCGCCGGCTCGGTCGCGGTCGGAAAGTCCACCACCGCCCGCGTGCTTCAGGCGCTACTGGCGCGCTGGTCGCCGCGTCCCAAGGTCGAGCTGATCACCACCGACGGATTTCTGTATCCCAATGCCGTGCTCGAACGGCAGGGCATCATGCAGAAGAAGGGTTTTCCGGAGAGCTACGATTTGCCGCTGCTGCTCAGCTTCCTCTCCGACATCAAGGCCGGCCGCCGCCATGTGCGCGCGCCGGTCTATTCGCATTTGACCTACGACATCGTGCCGAACGAGTGGGCCGAGATCGACCAGCCCGACATCCTGATCGTCGAGGGCGTCAACGTGCTGCAAACCGGCAAGCTGCCGCGCGACGGCAAGGCCGTGCCCGTCGTCTCCGACTTCTTCGATTTCTCGGTCTATATCGACGCCGACGAAGCCGCGCTGCGACAGTGGTACATCAGGCGCTTCCTGTCGCTGCGCGACACCGCGTTCACCAATCCGAAGTCTTACTTCAATCGCTATGCGCTGTTGTCCGACGAGGAAGCCACCGCGACCGCGATCGCGATCTGGGAGCGCACCAACCTCGCCAATCTCGAGGACAATATCCTGCCGACCCGCCCCCGCGCGACGCTGATCCTGAAGAAGGGCGCCGACCACACGGTGGCGAGCGTGGCGCTGCGCAGGTTGTAGCTGCGAGCCAGCCGGATGCGTCAGCGATCTGCCCGCCGAAGCTGCGTGCGGCACGTCACTTGCCGGCTCTTGCAATCCAATCCGCAGGCTTGATGCGCCCCGCGAAAGTCGCGGCACCGGTGGGGCTTGCCTTATAGACGAAGGCTTCGCCTTCCTGCACGTCGCCGGCGTCCTTGCCGAAGGCGTCGGCGATGTTGGTCTTGTGCGTGACCAGGAACGTGTTGGTGCCGGCCTTCGGCGAGGCGTCGACGAGCTGGCGCATGGCCAGTCCGGCTTTTGCGTTCGCACCGGTCGGGTTTGCCATTCCCGATGCGCTGGCGTTGCTGCTGTCCGTCAACGCATAGATCGGCTTGACCTCGCGGCCGGAGAGCAGCTTGCCCGCCTCGATCGCACGGTTCAGCCTGCTGGTGTAGATGTCTCCGATCGGGATCGCGAGTTCCTTGATCGCGGTCCCGATCTGGCGTGCCATGTCTTGGCCCTTTTCACTCAACTGGCGCTGGGCGCTCATGTCGTCGAATTTGAAGGGGTAGACATCCTTTTGGCCGTCGTCGGTGGCGGTGTGGCGAAACACCAGCACGTAGCCGCCTTGCTTGAGCGAGGCGATTAGTTCCGAGCTATCGGCCGCGGCGGCCGGGGTGAATCCAGACGAGGTGAATCCAGAGAGAAGGACAATGGCAGCGAGCCGGCAAAGCAGGTTCATGTCCGACATCCTCTTCTTGAAAAACGGCCCCCCGAGGATGGTGACGTGCAGCAGGGTCGATTTCAATTATCGAATATCAACGGATAAGAAGTTCCCATGCGCGGAAACGTCGAGCCGTCCTGGATCAAACTGCCAGATGCCGCGACCCCGCCAGCCCCGCAAGCGCCTCTTCCAGCTTCTCGCGATCGAGCGGCTTGATCAGAAATCCGTTCATGCCCGCTTCAAAGCAGGCGTAGCGATCTTCCACCAGCGTATTGGCGGTGAGTGCGAGGATCGGCGTGTGGTGGCCGCCTTTGGCTGCCTCATGCGCACGGATGCGTTTTGTCGCTTCGATGCCGTCGAGCTGCGGCATCTGGATGTCCATCAGCACGAGATCATAGGGCGTGCCGGCCGATGACGCGCCGAGCCAGGATTCCAGCGCGGCCTCGCCATGGACGGCGATGACGACGCGGTGGCCGAGTTTCGTCAGCAGCGAGCGCATCAACAGCGCGTTGATCTCGTTGTCCTCGGCGACGAGAATTGACAGGCCTTTCGCCGGTACCGCGCCGGTGGATCGGGGTGATGGCTCCGGTGCCAGATCGGGTGAGGCGACCTCCGGGGTCAGCGCGAGGCGTGCGGCGAGCGAGCCCGCGCGTAGCGGCTTCACCAGGAAGCCGGTGAAGGCCGGCGAGACTTTCTCGTGGCGCGAGCCCGACGTCAGCAGCACGAGGCGTTGCATAGCATGCCTGCGTGCGGCCTCGCCGAGGCGGTCGGCGATGGCGGCGCCAAGCGCACGATCAATCAGCACCGAATGCCATGAGCGTTCCGGCAGCAGCGCTTCCGCCGCCGCCGCGTCCGTCACCATGCAGGTCTGGCCGCCCCAGCGCGCCAGCCGCCGCGCGATCAGGGAGGCCTCGATACCGTCGGCGATCAGCAGGATCGACTTGCCGGTGAGGTCGGGACTCGGGAACGCCGTCGGCTCCGCGCCGGCGTGCAATGACGCGAGCGGAATCGCGACCTCGAAGGTCGAGCCCTTGCCCGGCTCGCTCGTGAGCGTGATGCGGCCGCCCATGCGCTTGACGATGCGCTCGCTGATGGCGAGACCGAGGCCGGTGCCGCCATGGGTGCGCGCAACGCGTTCGTCGGCCTGCTCGAATTCGCGGAAGATGCGCTGTTGCGCTTCCGGCGCGATGCCGATGCCGGTGTCGCGCACCAGAAAGCTGATCTCGTTCGGCCAGATGCCGGGCTCGACGATCAGCGCGACGCCGCCACTCGCAGTGAACTTGATGGCATTGCCGGCGAGGTTGAGCAGCACCTGGCGCAGCCGCGCGGCGTCGCCAACCAATTCGAGCGGCAGGCGCTCGTCGACATAGGCGGCGATTTCGAGCTTCTTTGCCTGCGCACGCGGCGCGAGCAGCTCGGTGATTTCCTCGATCAGGGCCGAGAGCGCGAAGGGACGCTGCTCGAGATCGAGCTTGCCGGCTTCGATCTTGGAATAGTCGAGCAACTCCTCGATCAGCGCCATCAGTGCTTCGCCGGAGGTCTTCACGGCCTTGGCGTAGGTCGTCTGCTCCGGCGTCAGCGTGGTGTCGAGCAGCAGCCCGCCCATGCCGATGATGCCGTTGAGCGGCGTGCGGATCTCGTGCGACGCCATCGCCAGGAAGCGCGATTTGGCGCGGTTGGCGGCGTCGGCCTGGTCGCGGGCGTCGGACAGCGCACGCTCGGTCTCGGTGCGGTCGGTGACATCGCGTCCGACGCTCTGCAATTCGGCGGGCTGGCCGGCGTCGAGGCGGACATAGCCTTCGCGCCAGGCGATCCAGCGTGCGCCGAGCGGGGTTGCGATCTTCTGGTCGTGAATGCGCGTGCCGTTGCTCTCGCGGGCGCTGTCGCCCTGCTCCAGCACGTCGAAATCAAAGCGCGTGCCGACCAGCGCGCCGCGCGCCTGCCCCGCAAGCGCGCAATAGGCTTCGTTGGCGAAGGTGATGCGGCCGTTTGTGTCGCGCAGCACGATCAAATCGCCCTGCTGTTCGAACAGGCTGCGGGCGCGTTCCTCCGCTTCCTTCAGCTCCCAATTGCGGTCGATCAGCGCTTCGTTGTGAGCCGCCAGCGCACGCATCCGCTTCTTGACGAAGCGCAGGCGCATGCTGAGCGTGGCAAGGCCGAGACAGGAGAGCGCGAACAGGAAGCTGGCGCCGATCGCGAACGCGTTGGGATCATAGCCGGAATTCTCGGACCGGCTGCCGGAGACAAAACCATAGGCGCCGCCGAAGGTCGCCGAGAAGATCATGAAGGAGCGGATCGCGAAGGCGATTTTGGGGTACTGCCGCCTGAAGCGGCGCATGCGCACCTTGATCCGGAACGTCCGACCCATCGCCACCGACCCGACTGTTTTCCTAAAACCCTGCGCTCGCTGTAACCGACGATGTCCCGCCGACCTTGCGAACAGCTTGAGGTATTGGGACCGCCTCCAAACAGGGTTGACGAGGCGTTAACGGCTCAGCGCATGATTCAGAAAAATCATGCTCAAACAACAATCTAGAGCGAGGCGGCCTGGAGATGGCGGTGGCCGCCGCGGGCGCCGACGATCAGCGCCGCCGCCTCGCGCTGCGAGAACGTCTTCGAGCGCACATAGACGCGGTAATCCGCCGGCCCCTCGGTGGAGAGATAGATCACCTGACCGCCGTCGACGGGCTGCGCGGCAATCGAGATCAGACGGGTCGAAGGATTGGCCTGGCAGGTCTCCGATTCCGAACCGAGGCCGTCGTCGACGACCGCGAAGTCTGCCGCATCCGCATCCTCGGTGATCTGAACCCGCACCGTGGCGCGAGCGGGATCATCGGTGAAGGCGACATGCACGCCGGCGGTCCAGAACAGGGACGTCAGCTCGACCGAGGTGTCGCCCAGTGCGATGCAGGGATGCGAGACCGATCCGATCTCACTGCGGGCAAACACCGCAGCCGCGAGCAGGGGAATAACCGAGGCCAGGACCTTGAAACGCAACATGACACGCTACTCGCCAGGCCCTGGGGAAACTCGTGGCGGGAACCGATGGGCCTTATGGTTTGCAGAGCGTAAAGGAAACTCGTTACCGCCGGGTTGACGCGCGTGACGCTCACGCCATCTGGCGCACATCCTCTGCGAGCGCGCGGTAGGACAGCGCCTCGGCGAGATGCAGCCGGCCGATCTTGTCGGCGCCGTCGAGGTCGGCGAGCGTGCGCGCCACCCGTAGCACGCGGTGATAGCCGCGTGCCGACAGCCGCATGGTCTCGGCGGCGTCGCGCAGCAGCTTTTGGCCTTGCGCATCCGGCTTGGCGATCTCCTCCAGCACCGAGGCCGGCGCTTCGGCATTGGTGCGAACCTTCGGCAGGCCGGCATCCGCGTAGCGCGCGAGCTGGATGTCGCGCGCCGCCGCCACGCGCGCGGCGACTTCGGCCGAGCCCTCTGCCGGCGGCGGCAGGATCAGGTCGGCCGCGGTCACTGCGGGAACCTCGATGCGCAAGTCGATGCGGTCCATCAGCGGCCCCGAGATGCGGGCCTGGTAGTCGCCGGTGTAGCGATCGATGCGGCCGCGCTTGCAGGCATAGCCGGGCTCGAACGCATTGCCGCAGCGGCAGGGATTCATCGCCGCGACCAGCATGAAGCGTGCGGGGTAAGTGACGCGGTGATTGGCGCGGGACACCGAGACCTCGCCGTTCTCCAGCGGCTGGCGCAGCGAATCCAGCACGCGCGGATCGAACTCGGGGAGCTCGTCGAGAAACAGCACGCCCTGATGCGCGAGCGAGATTTCGCCGGGCCTTGCGCGCATGCCGCCGCCGGTGAGCGCGGCCATGCTGGCGGAATGATGCGGCGAGCGGAACGGCCGCCGCGCCGTCAGCGCACCGCCCTCGATCTCGCCGGCGACGGAGGCGATCATCGACACCTCGAGCAACTCGCCCGGTGACAGCGGTGGCAGGATCGAGGGCAGGCGTGCCGCCAGCATCGATTTGCCGGCGCCGGGCGCGCCGATCATGAGCAGATGATGCCCGCCGGCGGCCGCGATCTCCAGCGCCCGCTTGGCGCTCTCCTGTCCCTTGATGTCGCGCAGGTCGAGCGGCGAGGCCGCGGCTTCATGCACCTTCGGCACAGGCCGCGACAGCACCTGCGTTCCCTTGAAGTGGTTGGCGATCTGGATGAGCGAACTTGCGGCGATGATCTGGATGTCCGGGCTCGCCCACGCCGCTTCCGAGCCGCAAGCTGCCGGACAGATCAGCCCCTCCTCGCGCACATTGGCGCCGATTGCGGCGGGAAGGACGCCGGCCACCGGCGCGATCGATCCGTCGAGGCCGAGCTCGCCCAGAACGGTGAAGCCGGTCAGCGCATCCGGCGGGATCGCGCCGATCGCCCCCATCAGCCCGAGCGCGATCGGCAGGTCATAATGGCTGCCCTCCTTGGGCAGATCGGCGGGGGCGAGATTGACGGTGATCCGCCGCGCCGGCAGCGCCAGCCCCGAGGCGATCAGCGCCGAGCGGACCCGCTCGCGCGCCTCCGACACCGCCTTGTCGGGGAGACCGACGATCGCGAAGGCCGGCAGACCCGGCGCGACCTGCACCTGCACGTCGACCGCGCGGGCCTCGATCCCCTCAAAGGCGACGGTGGAAACCCGCTGAACCATGCCCGAACCAGCCTGCCCTCTTGCACAATTAGGGGTAGCAGAGCGGGCCGGCACTTGCAAGAACAATACGGGAACATGCCCAGGGGCTGGGAGGCCCTAACCAATCGTAAACACGACCAAGACACTACGCCTCGAATGCCAGCGGCTCTCCTCAGCACATTCCAACGAATGTCCGCTACTCCTAAGGCTGCGGGATGGGCCGTGGTCTAACGGGTGAACAATTCAAATGCTTGCAAATCGCCGGAGAAGCGAACGACGGATGTGCACCCGGCTTGCCAAGATCCATTTTGGCGCGGGTTCCCTGCCGCGGGACTGCACGATCACGGATATTTCGGATGGCGGCGTGAAGGTGGTGGCCGAGTTTCTGGAAGTGCCGCCGCAATTCACCATCATCTTCGCGCCCGACTATTCCCGCCAGTGCCGCCTGCGCTGGCGCATCGGCTGCGAATTCGGCGCTGAATTCACCGACTAAGCTACAGAAGCGCCCCGCCTTAACGGGACCTTAGCGTTAATCGGTAAGCATCTCTGATCAGTCGCCGAGTGATCAGAGTATGTCCAAGCGTTTGTCCGTTGCCTCTCCTCCGGCGAGATATCTGTTTTCCGCGCTTCTGATCCTGGCGCTCGGCGGCTGTCAGACCACGGGCATCGAGGACATCACCGGTGCGCTCGGCGGAAGGTCGGAAACGGCTGGCAAGGCCGACGCCAAGCCGGACATCAAGCCGGACATGGACGCGCTGCGCGAGCGCTATCGCGCCAAGCCTGGCGATCCCAACGTCGCGCTCGAATACGGCAAGGCGCTGCGCCAGACCGGCCAGCGCGCGCAGGCACTTGCGGTGCTGGAGCAGGCCGTGCTGGCCCATTCCACCAACAAGGCGCTGCTCGCCGGCTATGGCCGCGCGCTCGCCGACAGCGGTAATTTCCAGCAGGCGTTCGACGTCCTCGGGCGCGCGCATTCGCCTGAAGATCCCGACTGGCGTATCCTGTCGGCGCAGGGCGCCGCGCTCGATCAGCTCGGCCGCAACGAGGAAGCGCAGCAATATTACGCCACCGCGCTGAAGATCGTGCCCGACGAGCCGCAGGTTTTGTCCAATCTCGGACTGTCCTACATGCTCCAGAACAATCTGCCGCGGGCAGAGGAAACGATGCGCCGGGCGCATGAGCGCAATCCCGCCGATGTCCGCGTGCGCGCCAATCTCGCGCTCGTGCTGGGACTGGAAGGAAAGCAGGCCGAGGCCGAGACCATCGTCAAGGCCGATCTGCCGCCGGATCAGGCGGCGGCAAAAGTCACGGCGCTGCGGCAGTTGCTGGTGAAGAAGCAGCAGCAGCGGGCGGACAAGTAACCCGCCGCCCGCGCGTGTCAGGATGCCTTGGCAAGGATGCCTTGGTCAGGATGCCTTGCGATGCGGGGCTGACCCGCGCCCCGACCTGCCCTTCAGCTTCTTCAGGAGCGGCCCGAGCAGCGAGCGCTTCGGCTTCTTCACCTCGCCGCGCCCGGCGAGGCGGTTCGCCATGTTCTGGAACAGCTCGGTGGTGCGGTGGCTCCTGGAGACCTCCGCGATCATCTGGCCGTTGTTGGCCGCGGTCGAGAACAGCTTCGAATCGAACGGGATCACCGCGATCGGCTGGCTCTCCATGGTCTTGGCGAATGCCTTGACCTCGATCTCCGCCCGCTTGGGCATGCCGACCTGGTTGATGCAGTAGAGCGGCGGCCGGTCGTTCGGCCGCGCCGCCTTCAACACGCTCAGCATGTTCTTGGTGTTGCGCAGGTTCGCAAGATCGGGCTCGGCCACGATCACGATGTCGTCCGCGTTGACCAGCGCGCGCCGCGTCCAGCCCGACCATTGGTGGGGAACGTCGAGCACGATGCAGGGCGTGGTCATACGCAGCGTGTCGAACACCGCGTCGAAGGCCTCCGCGCCGAAATCGTAGACGCGGTCGAGCGTCGCGGGCGCGGCGAGCAGGCTGAGCCGCTCGGTGCATTTGGAGAGCAGACGCTCCATCAGCGCCGTGTCCGGCCGGTCCTGCGACAGCACCGCGTTGGCGATGCCCTGCACCGGATCCTGGTTGTAGTCGAGACCCGCGGTGCCGAAGGCGAGGTCGAGATCAATCACGACGGAATCGAGCGCGAGGTCACGGGCGATGGTCCAGGCCACATTGTGCGCGACGGTGGAGGCGCCGACGCCGCCCTTGGCGCCGACCACCGCGATGACGCGGCCGGTGATGATGGCTTCGGACGCCGAGAACAGGCTGCAGATCGAGCGGACGACGTCGAGCGTTTCGACCGGTCCCACCACATAATCGTTGACGCCGCGGCGGACCAGCTCGCGATAGGGCGCGGTGTCGTTGGGATTGCCGATCACGACCACGCGGGTGCCGGGATCGCAGACGCCGGCGAGGTCGTCGAGCCCCTCGAGGATGTCGCGCGCGCCGTCGGATTCGATCACGATGACGTTCGGCGTCGGCATCGTTTCATAGACTTCGATCGCCGCGGCGAGGCCGCCGTCCTTGGCGGTGAGGTGTGCCTTGGCGAGGCGGCGATCCTGCCCGGCCGCGGTCACCGCGGCGAGCGTCTGCCCGGTCTCGCAAAAGGCCTGCACGGAGATGCGAGGAACCGGCGCAATGTGTTCCTCGGGGTGCTGCGGATCGTCCGCTTCTTCGTCGTGGACGCGTGTCATCTGCCTGTGTCGCTGAGTTTGGCCTTGTCGGCCTCTGGATTGGCGGTCGCGATCGGCGTGCCCTTGCGATAGCGCTCGAAGGCCATGTCACGCCGTGCATTATAGGCCGGCGTCTCGGACCGCGGCTGCTCGAGGTCGGCCGGATTGTCGATCATCGCCGCGAGGTTGCGCTGGCTGGCGCAGCCCAGATTGAAATAGGGCCGGTTCTCGTTGTAGCCGGGGTCGAGGATGGAGGGGCCGATATCCTCCGGCCACAGCCCGCAGGGGCCGGCGACCGCGGCGATCCGGGAATAGCTCAGGCGAATGGTGGGCAGCAGTCCGGGATCCTCGGGCCGATAGGGATGCTGGACGACGGCGCGCGAGGGCACGCCGCCGGATGCGAGCACGGAACGGATTTCGTGATAAGTCGCTGCCGCCGCGCGCGAATTCGCGGCGTCGACGGGCACGTCGACGACGACGGAGCCTGTACCTTCGCCGACCCAGTCCCGGGCAATGCCGGCGACGTCCGAGCGTTGCGCGGCCGAGAGGCCGCCGCGAGCCTTGCCGACGAAGATCACGATCGACTTCTTGGCTTCCTGCACCGCGATCGGGTGACGCTGGCGATAGTCGGTCGGCACCGTCTGGGTGACGATCTCGCCGGTGGTGTTGCAGGCGCCCAGCATGACGGAGAGCCCCGTCAGCGCCAGCGCGACGCTCAACTTGCGACGTCGATCGGCCATGGTCTTCGTCATCGCTTCATCCCCTCTTGCCCCTATCTTGCCCCGTTCCCCTGGCCGCCCGTTCGCCTCAGTCGATGATGAAGCCGAAATCGCCGGGCGTGCCGGCGATGGGATCGACGCGGCGCGCGATGCCATAGAGGCGGTTCATGCGGCCGAGCAGCGCCGTCTGGGCGTCAGAGGCCGGCGCGAAGCCGTCGTCGGGCCGCGACAATTCCTTCTGGGCGACCGCGCGCACCACATAGGGCGTCACGATCACCATCAGCTCGGTCTCGTTGTTGACGTAGTCCTGGCTGCGGAACAGCGCGCCGAGGATCGGCACCTGGTCGACGCCCGGCAGGCCGTTGATCGCCTGCTTGGTCTGCTGCTGGATCAGGCCGGCCATCGCCATCGAGCCGCCCGAGGGAATCTCGAGCGTGGTCTCGGCGCGGCGGGTCTGGATCGAGGGGATGGTGATTGAGCTGGTCGAGCTCGCGGACACCGCCTGTGTCACCGAGATAGCGTTCTGATTCGACAGCTCCGAGACCTCGGTCATCACGCGCAGGCTGATGCGTCCCTCGCTCAACACGACCGGCGTGAAGTTCAGGGAGATGCCGAACTTCTTGTAGGTGATCTGGGTGGTACAGACGTGGGTGACCGGATCGCAGGAATAGCCCGCAGGGATCGGGAATTCGCCGCCGGCGATGAAAGTGGCGGACTCGCCGGAGATCGCCGTCAGGCTCGGCTCGGCCAGCGTCCGCATCACGCCGGCGCTCTCCATCGCGCGCATCGTGGCGCTGACGGTGGCGACGCCCTTGGTGAGGCCGGCGACGCCTAGACCGTTGCTGCTGACGAGCGGGCCACCCGAGACCGAGAACGGATTGGAATTGTTGAAGTTCACGACCGCCGTGCCGGCATTCAGGCTGGCGCTGAGATCGACGCCCAATTGCTTGACGATGTCGCGGCGCACTTCGCCGACGACGACCTTGAGCATCACCTGGTCGCGGCCGCGCACGACGATGTTGTTGACGACCTTCTCAGAGCCGCCGACCAGTTTCGCGGCGACGTCGCCGGCCTGCTGGGCCTCGACCGGGCTCGACACCGAGCCGGTCAGCATCACGCTGTCGCCGATGCCTTCGATCTGCACGCCCGGCAGCGACTGACGCAGCGCCGCGCGCATGCCGTTGAGGTCGCGCTTCACCGCGATGTCGTAGGCGGCGACCTGCTGGCCGTCGGCGCTGAAGAATACGACGTTGGTCTGGCCGACCTGTCCGCCGATGATATAGGCGCGCTGGGCCGAGCGGATCACCGCATTGGCGATCTTGGGATCGGCGACCAGCACGTCCTTGACCTCGCGCGGCAGGTCGATGACGGCGGACTTGCCGACGCCGAGCGACAGGAAGCGCGTCCTCGCCGGCGCGATCGTCGCGACCGGCGCCACATCGAGATCCGCTGCCTGCATCGGCGCCTGGTCGCCGACCGGCGCATCTGCCGCGCTGACGACATCGGGAGCTGCGAGGAGCCCCAGTATCAGCATCGTCCCCGTCCAGAACGAGCGCGCGCGCTTCCCCCGAATGCGCATGCCCGTCCGATCATCCCCGTAGTTCATCATATCCCCATCATCACTTCTGTGACGTCAGTTGCCGTGCCTGCACGCCGTAGCGGATCACGTTGACGCCGCCGGGACGCTTGATCGCCTGGTCCTCGGGCGTGCCGTCGACTGAGTTGGCATCGACAATGCTGCGCAGCGCGAGTGTCAGCGTGCCGCCCTGGCGCGCGGCCGACAGCGTGGCGACCTGATCGGGCCTGAGCTCGAGCGTGACGGTCTTGCCGACGACGGCGTTCTGGCCGTCCTTTTCCTTCGGCGCCTGGTCGATCGCGAGCACGCGGATATTGGTCAGGATGACCTCGGACAGGACGAGGTCGTTACCGCCGGTCGGGCCGTTGCTGTTGTTCGCGCCGTCAGGATTCTTCAGGCGGCGGGTCAGCACGATGTCGACGCGGTCGTTCGGCAGGATGAAGCCGCCGGCGCCGGTCTCGGCTGAAATTTCGGTGGAGACGGCGCGCATGCCCGACGGCAGGATCGCGGCCATGAAGCCGGAGCCTTCGGCCTTGACCAGCTTCTGCTCGCGGATCGGCTCGCCCTGCATCAACGGCACGCGTGCGATCGAGCCTGCGATCTGGGTCTGCGCCTCGGGCCTGTTGTCGCGGCGGATGAAGGCGCTGCTCGCGGTCGTCGCCGGCCAGGCCTGCCATTGCAGGTCCTCGGGCTTCACGGCTTGACCGAGCTGGATGTCGTTCTTGGCGACCAGGACCTCAACCGTCGGCAGCTTCTCGGCGACGGGGAGAACGGGCGCGGGCCTGTTGTCATAGCCGCTCGCCAGATACGCAGCGACGCCGCCGGCGCCTAGCGCGATGACGAGAACGACAATGCGTGCGGTGTTCATACGCTTCTACTCTTACGCGGGGCACTCGAACCGCACCTGGCGGGTTCCCCGACGTCGATGAGTAGGCAGTAAAAGTATAAGGGGTGTTGCGAGGCCGAGTGTGATGGCCAGTGACGACGCGCGTTCTGGGCAGATGGTGAATGGGGCGTTAGCTGGTCGGCCACTGGCCCCGTAGTTTCACGCAGCGCGGCCCCTGCGTTCGAATGAGGCGCGCGGCGTCATGGTGAAGGGGTGGCTAGTGGCGTGTGCGCAGTGTTTCCATTGATGTCCGTAGCCGGGATATCGCTGCGCTCATGCGGGCTGCAAGCCACGAAAGAACAGGTGCCTACTTCGCCCGCTTCTGCTCGATGACGTCCCAGACCTTTGCCGCCACGTCCGGGCCGCCGAGCTTTGCAATCGCACGGATGCCGGTCGGCGAGGTCACGTTGATCTCGGTGAGGTTGCCGTTGATGACGTCGATGCCGACGAACAAGAGCCCGCGCTCGCGCAGCGTCGGTCCGACGGTGGCGCAGATCTCGCGCTCGCGCGGCGTGAGCTCGGTCTCCTGCGCGGCGCCGCCGCGTACCATGTTGGAGCGGAGGTCGTCTGTGGCCGGGACACGATTCACCGCGCCGGCGAACTCGCCGTTGACCAGGATGATGCGCTTGTCGCCGTGCTTCACCTCGGGGATGAACTGCTGGATCACCCAGGCTTCCTTGAATGTCACCGAGAACATGTCGAACAGCGAGCCGAAATTCATGTCCTGCGGCATCACGCGGAATACCGCGGCGCCGCCATGGCCGTGCAGCGGCTTCATGACGACGGCGCCGTGCTTGTCGCGAAAGGCGTTGATCTCATCCAAGTCGCGCGAGATCAGGGTCGGCGGCATCAGTTGCGGAAAGTTCATCACGAACAGCTTTTCCGGCGCGTTGCGCACCGAGGCGGGGTCGTTGACGACCAGCGTCTTCGGGTGGATGCGTTCGAGCAGATGCGTCGAGGTGATGTAGGCGAGGTCGAACGGCGGATCCTGGCGCAGCAGCACCACGTCAAAGCCGTTGAGGGCCTCCCGCCTGGGCTCGCCGAGGGTGAAATGATTGCCGGGTTCGTCGCGCACGGTGAGCAGCTGAACGGGAGCGACAATCTCCTCGCCGACCATCGAGAGCTTGTCGGGCGTGTAATAGGACAGGCCGTGGCCGCGCTTCTGCGCCTCCAGGAGCAGTGCAAAGGTGGAATCGCCCTTGATATTGATACGGGCGATGGGGTCCATCTGGACGGCGACGTTCAGTTTCATGGTCTGCCTTTCAGGTCGAGGCGTCGAATGCCGCCAACACATGGCGCGGAAGTGACCGCGGCGCAATCAGCATGGCGTCGAATCGCAATTCGAATTCGGCATGCTCGGGATGCGCTACCAGCCAGCCTTGCGCGGCGTCGATGATGCGCTGCTGCTGGCGCGCCGTCACGGCAAAGGCGGCGTCGTCCAGCGTCGCGCGCGCCTTGACCTCGACAAAGGCGATCAGGTTGCGGCGGCGGGCCACGATGTCGATCTCGCCATGCGGCGTGCGGTAGCGTTTGGCGAGGATGCGGTAGCCCTTGGCCATCAGGAAGGCTGCGGCGCGGCTTTCCGCGGAGATGCCGGTGTGGAACGCGGCGACGCGCTCGGGCGAGGCGACTTTGGGCTCCGCCGGGACCTCATTCTTCGCCATCGCCGCCCCGCAGGCCTTTGGCAAGCTCGAGCGCGCGAGCATAGACCTCGCGGCGCGGCCGGCCCGAGAGCGCGACCGCATGCGCCACCGCATCCTTGACGCTGTGCGCGGCGAGCTGCTCGCGCAGGACGTCGTCGAGCGCATCCGATGTCAGCATCTCGGCATCAGCCGCAGGCGGAGCGATCACCAGGACGAATTCGCCCCGCGTCTCCAGCGTGCCGGCGTCGCGGGCCAGCTCATGCAGCGTCGCGCGCGAAATCTCCTCGTGCAGTTTCGTCAGCTCGCGGCAGATCGCGGCTTCGCGGGTCCCCATGATCTCGGCGAGCTCGGCGAGCGTGTCCTGCACCCGGTTGCCGGAGTCGAACATCACCAGCGTCGCATCGATGCGCGCAAGCTCGGTCAGGCGCGATTTTCGCGCGACGGATTTCGACGGCAAGAAACCTTCGAAGAAGAAACGATCGGTCGGCAATGCCGCGACCGACAGCGCCGCCAGCACCGAGGACGGACCGGGCAGCGCGTAGACCGCGTGGCCGGCGGCGCAGACCTCGCGCACCAGCTTGAAGCCGGGATCGGAGATCAGCGGCGTGCCGGCGTCCGACACCAGCGCGACCGAGCCGCCCTGCCCCAGCGCCTCCAGGATCTTTGGACGGGCCGCTTCCGCGTTGTGCTCGTGATATTGCTTGAGCTGCGCCGCGATGGCGTAGCGCTCGGTCAGACGCCGCGTGATGCGGGTGTCCTCGCAGGCGATGACATCGACCCCGGCGAGGGTCTGCAGCGCCCGCAGCGTGATGTCACCGAGATTGCCGATGGGGGTCGCGACCAGGTGCAGGCCCGGCGCGGCCTTCCGCGCCGCGAGCCGATGGGCGTCGATGGAGAAACCGCGCAAGGCGGGATCCGTAGTCTCAGGTGTATTTATCGGGGACGGCTTTGCGCGCATAATGAGACGAACTTAGGCATGATCCCCGGGGCTGGGAACCGGTTCTCGGAAAAAGAAAAAGATCGTGGCTGGGTAAGGGGCGAGGAAGGACTGGAATGTGATCCATCCGGCATCACATTCCCGAGGGAATGAAGCGTCAGCGCCATATTCGCGGCGGAAACGCCGCCTTGATGCTGGGTGATGGACGGTGGACAGCTAGCCAGAACTTGAGGTGGGGGCGCGTTAAGCGGTCATTATCCTTTTGTTTTAGTTAACTATTTGCCGACAATATGCCTGAATCTGCGGCTTGTGTCGTGGAAAGAGTTGTTGTGACCGGCTGGCGACGGCCGGTCAGAAGAGAAGCTGCCATGACGGGCCCGCGTGATCCCAGATCTTCCTTCTCGGAGGAGTCTCCCGTTCAGGGGCCCCTGATATCAGGGGCGACCCGGCGGAGCGCGCTTGGCCTGTTGCTCGGCGCGCCGCTGCTGTCGGCCTGCGCCGGCGTGCAACAGAGTCTCAGCCAGTTCTCCAATCCGTTCAGCAGCTCCTCCTCGCCTCCGGCCCAGCCGGCCGGCCCGCCGCAACAGGCGACGACCGCCGGCACCGGCGGGGTCAAGGTTGCCGTGATCCTGCCGCTCTCGGCGGCCGGCAATGCGGGCCTTGCCGCGCAGTCGATGCGCAACGCCGCCGAGATGGCGCTGGCCGAGTTCCAGAATCCCAACATCCAGCTCCTGATCAAGGACGACAATGGCAGCCCGCAAGGCGCGCAGGCGAGCGCGCAGCAGGCGGTCGACGAAGGCGCCGAGATCATATTGGGGCCGCTGTTCGCGCAATCGGTGCCTGCGGTGGCCCAGATCGCGCGTACGCGCGGCATCTCGGTGATGGCGTTCTCGACCGATTCCAGCATCGCCGGCCGCGGCGTCTTTCTGCTGAGCTTCCTGCCGGAGTCCGACGTCAACCGCATCGTCGAATATTCCACCAGCATCGGAAAGCGCTCCGTCGCCGTGCTGGTGCCCGACAATGCCTATGGCAATGTGGTCGAGGCCGCGGTGAAGGCGGCAGTGCCGCGCCGCGGCGGACGCATCGTCGCGTTCGAAAAATACGGCGCCGATCGCGCGGCGCCGGCACGGACCGTCGCGCAGCAGCTCGGCAGCGCCGATGCGCTGTTCATCGCCGATGATGGCGACGCCGTCGTCGCGGTCGCCGATGCGATGAGTGCGGCGGGTGCGAATCTGCGCAATATCCAGCTGCTCGGCACCGGCCTGTGGGACAGTCCGCGGGTCTATGCCAGCTCAAGCTTGCAAGGCGGCCTCTATGCCGCGCCGGACCCGGCCGGCTTCCGCGCCTTCTCCGGCCGCTATCGCACCAAATACGGCGCCGAGCCGGTGCGCACCGCGACGCTCGCCTATGACGCCGTCGCCCTCGTCGCCGCGCTGGCGCGCACGCAAGGCACGACGCGCTTCTCATCCGACGTGCTCACCAATCCCTCCGGCTTTGCCGGGATCGACGGCCTGTTCCGCTTCCGCGCCGACGGCACCAACGAGCGTGGTCTCGCGGTGATGAAGGTCACGACCGGCGGCGGCGTTGCGGTCGCGGGCTCGCCGAAGAGTTTTGGGGCGTAATTGGTTCCTCGACGTCGTCCTGGCGAAAGCCAGGACCCATAACCACAGGAAGTGGTTTTGCGAAGACTCGTGGTTGTCAGCTTTACGCTGCAACTGCTCTTCGGGGTAATGGGTCCTGGCTTTCGCCAGGACGACGATGGAGAGAGCTTACGCCGCCAGATCCGCAACCACCGCGTCCAGCACGGGAAAACCGCTGCTCGTCACGCGCAGCCGGCCCGTTGCATCCACCGTGATCGCGCCTTCCTCGCGCAGCAACACGATGCGCTTGGGGTCGAGCGGGCGGCCTGACAGCGCCCTGTAACGCTCGGGGTCGATGCCCTCGGCGAGGCGCAATCCCATCAGCAGGAATTCGTCGGCGCGCTCTTCGCTGTTGAGGAGATCGTCGGTGACGAGGCCGTGGCCGTTGGTCTCGACCCGCATCAGCCAGGCTTCGGGGCGCTTCTCGGTGGCGGTGGCGTGCCTGATACCGTCAATGTCGAGGCGGCCGTGCGCGCCCGGACCGATGCCGGCGTATTCGTTGCCGCGCCAATAGACGAGATTGTGCCGACACTCGGCGCCGCGCCGCGCGTGATTTGAGATTTCGTAGGCGGGCAGGCCGAGCTTGTCGCAGGTCTCCTGCGTGACGTCGTAGAGCGCGCGCGCGATCGCTTCATCCGGCGTCTTCAATTTGCCGGCCTGATGCAGGCCGAAGAACGGCGTGCCTTCCTCGATCGTCAATTGATAGAGCGACAGATGCTCGGCCGCCTCATCGATCGCGAGGCGCAATTCATCGGCCCACATCTCCGGCGTCTGGTCGGGACGGGCGTAGATCAGATCGAACGAATAACGATCGAACGAGCGGCGTGCGATCGCGACGGCATCGAGTGCCTCGCGCGCGCTGTGCAGGCGGCCCAGCGCTTTCAGCGAGGCATCGTCGAGCGCCTGCACGCCGAGCGAGACCCGGTTGACGCCAGCGGCGCGATAACCGGCAAAGCGTGTGGCTTCGACGCTGGTCGGGTTTGCCTCCAGCGTGACTTCGACGTCTTTCGCCACAGTCCAGTGCTTGCCGATGGCGTCGAGCACAGCGCCGACGGTTGCAGGCTGCATGAGTGAGGGTGTGCCGCCGCCGAGAAAGATCGAGGTAACTTCACGGCCGGGCGCGCGCTCGGCGGTCGCGGCGATCTCGCGGGCGAATGCTGACGCAAAACGCGCCTCGTCGATCGCGACATGGCGGACATGGCTGTTGAAGTCGCAATAGGGGCACTTCGACAGGCAGAACGGCCAGTGCACGTAGACGCCGAAGGCTTCCTTAGCGCGGCTCAAGGCAGATCTCCGCCAGTTTCACGAAGGCGCGGGCACGATGCGACAGCCCAAGACCGAGCGGCGGCAGGCCGTGCTTCTCGATGCTCTCCATCTCGCCGAAGGTGCGGCTGTGGCCGTCGGGCAAAAACATCGGGTCGTAGCCGAAGCCGGCGGTACCGCGCGGCGGCCACACCAGCGTGCCGTCGACGCGCGCCTCGACCTCTTCGAGATGATCGTCGGGCCATGCAACGCAGAGCGCGGAAACGAAATGCGCCTTGCGTTTGGCGGGCGTGGTCGCGCCGCGCTCCTGCAACAGCCGTTCGATCTGCGCCATCGCCGCGGCAAAATCCTTGTTCGGACCGGCCCAGCGCGCCGAGTAGATGCCGGGCGCGCCATCGAGCGCGTCGACCACGATGCCGGAATCATCGGCGAAAGACGGAAGCTTCGTCACCTGCGCTGCCGCGATCGCCTTGATCGCGGCATTGCTGCGGAAATCGTTTCCGGTTTCTTCCGGCTCGGGAACGCCTAGCTCGCCGGCCGACACCGCCTCGATGCCGTATGGCGCGAGCAGCTCCTTCATCTCGGCGAGCTTGCCGGGATTGTGGGTTGCGATGACGAGCTTTCCGGTGATTCGGCGATGCATCGGCCTATTGACTACGCTACCGCCAGTTTCTGCAAGTCCACGAGACGCGCGACGCCCTTGCGCGCCAGCGCCATCAGCGCCAGGAACTCGGCTTCCGTGAACGGCTCGCGTTCCGCGGTGCCTTGGACTTCGATGATGCGGCCATCGCCCGTCATGACGAAATTGGCGTCGGTGTCGGCTTCGGAATCCTCGGCATAGTCGAGGTCGAGCACGGGCGTGCCGTTGTAGATGCCGCAGGAGATCGCGGCGACGTTGTCGCGCAACACGTTGGCCTTGATCATGTTGCGCGCCTTCATCCAATTGACGCAATCGGCGAGCGCGACCCAGGCACCCGTGATCGAGGCCGTGCGGGTGCCGCCGTCGGCCTGGAGCACGTCGCAATCGACCGTGATCTGGCGCTCACCGAGCGCTTCGAGATTGATGATGGTGCGAAGCGAGCGGCCGATCAGGCGCTGAATTTCGACGGTGCGGCCGCTCTGCTTTCCAGCGGAGGCCTCGCGGCGGGTGCGTTCCGAGGTCGCGCGCGGCAGCATGCCGTATTCGGCGGTGACCCAGCCGCGGCCCTGGCCCTTCAGCCATGGCGGCAGGCGGTCTTCCAGCGTGGCGGTGACCAGCACATGGGTGTCGCCGAATTTCACCAGGCACGAGCCTTCCGCATATTTGACCACGCCGCGCTCCAGCGTCACGGGGCGCAATTCGTCGGGCGCACGGCGGCTTGGCCGCATGGGAATTCCTCCAAAACTCTCGGAAAAGGGCTGTTCGCGGTGCTTGTAGGTGGGGTGAGGGTGGGCGGCAAGGGGGAAGATCAAGGCCTTATTCACCCCCGTTTTTCCATCCGCGAACGCCACGCTTGTCAGAAGCGCCCGGGATAGACAAATTACGTGGATCCGAGAGGAGTTACCGTCAGTGGCCCATCACGATCCGATCCATCTGATCGCGCCGCGCGCGGGCCTCGCCCAGCTCAACGAGCGTTCCCGCGACATCTTTCGTCAAATTGTCGAAAGCTATCTCGCGACCGGGGAGCCGGTGGGCTCGCGCAATATTTCGCGCCTGATCGCCATGCCGCTGTCGCCGGCCTCGGTCCGCAACGTCATGGCCGACCTGGAACAGCTCGGCCTGATCTACGCCCCGCATACCTCCGCCGGCCGGCTGCCAACGGAACTCGGCCTGCGCTTCTTCGTCGATGCCCTGATGCAGATCGGCGACCTCACCGAGGCCGAGCGGCAGGCGATCCAGAGTCAGCTCGCCTCCGTCGGCCAGGCGCAATCAGTCGAGGCTGCGCTGGAGGAGGCACTAACGCGTTTGTCCGGCCTGACCCGGGCCGCCGCAGTCGTCCTGACGCCAAAATCTAATGCGCGGCTGAAACATATCGAATTCGTCCGCCTGGAACCGGAGAAGGCGCTGGTGATCCTGGTCGGCGAGGATGGCCAGGTCGAAAACCGCGTGCTGGTGCTGCCGCTCGGGGTTCCCTCCTCGGCACTCACCGAGGCCGGCAATTTCCTCAATGCGCGAATCCGCGGCCGGACCTTGGCCGAGGCGCGGCTCGAGCTCGAGACCGCACTCGGAGAGGCCCGTGCCGAGCTCGATCAGCTCACGCAAAAGGTGATTTCCGCCGGTATCGCCAACTGGTCCGGCGGCGAGAACGAGGACCGCCAGCTCATCGTCCGCGGCCACGCCAATTTGCTCGAAGATTTGCATGCGCTGGACGATCTGGAGCGCGTTCGCCTGCTGTTCGACGATCTCGAAACCAAGCGCGGCGTGATCGACCTGCTCGGCCGGGCCGAGACCGCGGAAGGCGTGCGGATCTTCATCGGCAGTGAGAACAAGCTGTTCTCGCTGTCGGGCTCGTCCACCATCATCTCGCCCTATCGGGATGCCGCCGGCCATATCGTCGGCGTTTTGGGCGTAATCGGGCCGACGCGGCTGAATTATGCCCGCGTGATCCCGACCGTGGATTACGCGGCCCGCATCGTCAGCCAGCTTCTGGGGGGCTGACCGGCGTTTCCCCCGATCACGGGCGCTTGCTTTTCGGCGCCCGAAGCACGATATCCGGGCCAGAAACCCCCTGAGACGAATGCGAAAAGAGAGCCGATGACCGATCGAGACCGGCAACCCGAAGACACGACTGCTGCGGCCGGCGAGCCCGTGGTGTCAAAACCCTACATCATGCCCGACGATCCGGAGCTGGGCTCGGTCGAGGTGTTGCAGAAGGAAGTCGCCGAGGCGCGCGACCGCATGCTGCGGACGCTGGCGGAGATGGAGAACCTGCGCAAGCGGACCACCAAGGAGGTCGCTGACGCCCGCCTCTACGGCATCACCGGCTTTGCCCGCGACGTGCTCGACATCGCCGACAACCTGCAGCGCGCGCTCGATGCCGTTCCGGCCGAAGCTCGTGCGGCGGCTGATCCCGGCCTGGCCTCGCTGATCGAGGGCGTCGAGCTGACCGAGCGCTCGCTGCTCAACGCGCTGGAAAAACACGGCGTGAAGAAATTCGACCCCTCGGGCCAGAAGTTCGACCCGAACTTCCAGCAGGCGATGTTTGAGGTGCCTGATGCGTCGGTGCCCCCGGGCACCGTTGTGCAGGTCATGCAGGCCGGCTACACCATCGGCGAACGCGTGCTGCGTCCCGCTTTGGTCGGTGTCGCCAAGGGCGGCGCGAAGGCCGCGCCCGCCGCCAACAGCAACGAGCCGGTGTAGCTCTCAATCCTCATGGTGAGGACGCGCGCGAACAAGCGCGCTCCTCGGGATGAGGGTCTTGCAGTTTTTAGCCGCGCCTACGCGCTCGCCGCGATATCCGCAGACTGAATCCGCTTCACGCCGGCCTTGGCCATATCGGCCCAAGCTTTTGCGAGCGAACCCTGATTGTCGATGCCGCGGCAGGCGTCTTCCACCACATAGACTTCGAAGCCCGCCTTGCGGGCGTCGAGCGCGGTCCAGGCCACGCAAAAATCTGTCGCCAGCCCCGCGACGAAGACGCGCTTGATCTTGCGCGCCTTCAGATAGCCGGCAAGGCCGGTCGAGGTCTTGCCGTCGGCTTCGAGGAAAGCCGAATAGCTGTCGACGTCCTTGTGGAAACCCTTGCGGATGATGAGCTCGGCGTGCGGGATCGCAAGATCCTTCGACAGCGCGGCACCGTCGGTGCCCTGCACGCAATGGTCCGGCCACAGCACCTGCTTGCCGTAGGGAAGATCGACGGTCTCGAACGGTTTCTTGCCGGAATGCACCGACGCGAACGAGACGTGACCGGGCGTGTGCCAGTCCTGCGTCATCACCACATTCGAAAACGCTTTGGCCATCTTGTTGATGACGGGCACCACCTGCTCGCCTTCCTTCACGGCGAGGCTGCCGCCGGGCAGGAAGCAGTTCTGCACGTCGATCACGAGCAGCACGGACGCATCGTCCGGCTTGATCGATGCCGCTGCAAAGAGCGCGGTTGGAGCGAGGGTCGCGAGCGCCGTCGTTCCAAGCGCCGCCAAGATATGTCGCCGATCCAGCATCATTCGCCTCCCCTCAGGGTGATCCAACGGAGGTGAAGCCTAGTTCCGCTTGGGTACGAACAGAAGCCCGAAAATGCAGCCGGTTCTGGCGAGTGGCCGGGCTGCTGACCCGATATCATTGTCGTCCCGGCGTAGGCCGGCCTTCGCCGGGACGACGCCGAGTGTCGGGCTAGCCCTTCGGCTGGATGCCGTCGCGCACCGCGCGGAAGCGGGTGAAGGCGGGCGACCACTGCTCGCGCGGGGCGCTGGCGATGATGCGCAGCGAGGCGCCACCGCTTGAGAAGCGGATCCACTGCACCACGGTCACCGCCGTCTTGTCCTTGCCGCTAACGCCGTCGATCCGGGTCTCGAAACCCTGCTGGCCGTTGATGCGGATCGGCTCGGACATGGTGACGCGCGCTTCGCGCACGCCGGGGATCTGGAGCGCCGCCTCCTGGGCGAAGCGGGCGCGGTCGTCGGCCTGCTGCGGGGTGGCGCCGATCACGCCGAGGATCATGAACGGCTTCGATTCATAGCCTGTGCTCTCGTCGCCGTCGGCCAGGATGATGCTCGAGCCCGGCGCCAGCGTGCGGACGTCCTTGAAGTCGGCGAGATCGGTGATCTTGAACGGCATCAGCGCGATCTGCTCGTCGGCTGAGACCTGCTTGCGGGTGGCGACGCTCGCAAACATCTGCCGCACCGCCTCGTCGGTGTAAATCTTGGTCGCATTCTCCGGAATCTGCACCGCGACATAGCCGGAGAAGCCGGCGCCCGGGACGATCATCGAATAGCGCTTCACCGGGGTATCGCCGGCCTTGCCGCTTTCGGTGGTGAAATAGGCCAGGCCTGCGGGCGTCTCGATCTTGTCCTGCTTGACGCCGTTGGCTCCGGCCGGATTGGAATTGAAGGCGCTCACGACCTCGCCATAGGCTGCCGGCGGCAGCTCGGTGATCAGTACCTTGACGCTGCCGTCCTCGCTCTCGAAGCCGGGAAAGGTCTTGGCTGTGTTGAGGCCGACCAACGGCACCATGCCGAGGCGCAAGCCAGGCGGGAAAACGGCGTCGGCAGCCAGAGCCGGAAGCGCCGAGGCGACGAGGAGGGCGAGCGCGGCGAGGGGGCGGATCAGCTTCATGGGCACTCTGATTGGTTCACATTGAGGCCGTTCGATGGTCGGCGACCGGGCCGCTTTGTCGCGCGAGGCAGCCCGATACGAGGCCGGTCGGCTGCCCACCTTTTAGCGGGTTTGGTCTTGCCGCAACAGGGCGGGGCGGAACGCGATGGCGGATGCCGGCCGATCGTCGAACCTGTTAATAATTCCTCACCCGCAAGGGCGGTTCAGCCCGGATATGATCTTCCAAAACCCAATGTTTTCACGGCCGAAACTTGCGTTCGGTCCTTGCGGGCCCCTCCCCCCCTCCTATATGACCCCCAACCATCGCAATATCGCGAATGTTTGATCTTAGGGGGTTTCGGTTCGGGTGCCTTCTGGGCCCAACCAGCCTGCCGCAAAAACAAGGATATCAGGACCATGGGAAAGGTCATCGGGATCGACCTCGGCACCACGAATTCGTGCGTTGCCGTAATGGATGGCAAGAACGCCAAAGTCATCGAGAATTCCGAAGGCATGCGCACGACGCCTTCGATCGTCGCCGTGACGGACGACGGTGAGCGCCTCGTCGGCCAGCCGGCCAAGCGCCAGGCCGTCACCAATCCCGAGCGCACTTTCTTCGCAGTGAAGCGCCTGATCGGCCGCCGCTACGACGACCCGATGGTCGAGAAGGACAAGAAGCTCGTTCCGTACAAGATCGTGAAGGCTTCCAACGGCGACGCCTGGGTCGAGGCCGACGGCCAGACCTACTCGCCCTCCCAGGTCTCGGCGTTCATCTTGCAGAAGATGAAGGAGACCGCGGAAGCCCATCTCGGCCAGAAGGTCGACCAGGCCGTCATCACCGTTCCCGCCTACTTCAACGACGCCCAGCGCCAGGCGACCAAGGACGCCGGCAAGATCGCGGGCCTTGAAGTGCTGCGCATCATCAACGAGCCGACCGCGGCCGCGCTCGCTTATGGCCTCGACAAGACCAAGACCGGCACGATCGCCGTGTACGATCTCGGCGGAGGCACGTTCGATATCTCCATTCTCGAAATCGGCGACGGCGTGTTCGAGGTGAAGTCGACCAACGGCGACACCTTCCTCGGCGGCGAAGATTTCGACATGCGCCTCGTTGGCTATCTGGCCGACGAGTTCCAGAAGGAGCAGGGCATCAACCTGCGCAACGACAAGCTCGCGTTGCAGCGCCTGAAGGAAGCCGCTGAAAAGGCCAAGATCGAGCTGTCGTCGACGACGCAGACCGAGATCAACCTGCCCTTCATCACCGCGGACCAGACCGGCCCGAAGCATCTGACGATGAAGCTCACCCGCGCCAAGTTCGAGGCGCTGGTCGACGACCTCGTCCAGAAGACCGTCGAGCCCTGCCGCAAGGCGCTGAAGGATGCCGGCCTCACCGCCGCCGAGATCGGCGAAGTGGTGCTGGTCGGCGGCATGTCGCGCATGCCGAAGGTCCAGGAAGTCGTGAAGCAGCTGTTCGGCAAGGAGCCGCACAAGGGCGTCAACCCGGACGAAGTCGTGGCGATCGGCGCCGCGATCCAGGCCGGCGTGCTTCAGGGTGACGTCAAGGACGTGCTGCTGCTCGACGTGACCCCGCTGTCGCTGGGCATCGAGACGCTGGGCGGCGTGTTCACCCGCATCATCGACCGCAACACCACGATCCCGACCAAGAAGAGCCAGGTGTTCTCGACCGCCGAGGACAGCCAGAATGCGGTCACCATCCGCGTCTTCCAGGGCGAGCGTGAAATGGCGGCCGACAACAAGATGCTCGGTCAGTTCGACCTGATGGGCATTCCGCCGGCCCCGCGCGGCATGCCGCAGATCGAGGTGACCTTCGACATCGACGCCAACGGCATCGTCAACGTCTCGGCCAAGGACAAGGCCACGGCCAAGGAGCAGCAGATCCGCATCCAGGCCTCCGGTGGTCTGTCGGAAGCCGACATCGAGAAGATGGTCAAGGACGCCGAGGCCAATGCCGAGGCGGACAAGAAGCGCCGCGAGGCCGTGACCGCCAAGAACGATGCGGACGGACTGGTGCATTCGACCGAGAAGGCGCTGGCCGAGCACGGTTCGAAGGTCGCCGAGACCGAGCGCCGCGCCATCGAGGATGCCGTCAGCGACCTCAAGGAAGCGCTGAAGGGCGACGATGCCGAGGCGATCAAGGCCAAGACCCAAACGCTGGCCCAGGCGTCGATGAAGCTCGGCGAGGCCATGTACAAGCAGCAGGCCGAGGCCGACGCCAAGAAGGATGCGGCCAAGGACGACGTCGTCGACGCGGAATTCACCGAAGTCGACGACGACAAGAACAACAAGAAGTCCGCCTGAAGCCCGCGAGGGTGATGATGCGGACGGCTTGGACCCCACACGCGCCAACGGCCTCCTCCCTCGCGGGGGAGGCCATCGTGTCGGGCTCGACGGGCCAAGACTCTGTTAAAATCGGCCCCGTTACGATCGATCAATTCCCAGCCGCTATGCTGAACGCCGCCATGCTGCCCTCTGCCGCAAGGCGTAGGAGCGCTTATATCGTCGCATGGCGACGTTGCTTCGCTCCGACTTGAAACGCGATCGGATAGACCGAGTTCATCATGTCCACGTCCACCAAGCGCTGCTATTACGAAACCCTCGAAGTCGAACGCAATGCCGACGATTCCGTCCTGAAATCGTCGTTCCGCAAGCTGGCGATGAAGTTTCACCCAGACCGCAATCCCGGGGACGACACCAGCGAAGTCAAGTTCAAGGAAATCAACGAGGCTTACGAGGTCCTGAAAGACAAGGACAAGCGGGCCGCCTATGACCGTTACGGCCATGCCGCCTTCGAGCAGGGTGGCGGTGGCGGCGCCGGTTTCGGCGCGGGCTTCGCCTCCTCGTTCTCCGACATTTTCGAAGATTTGTTCGGCATGGCCGGACAGCGCGGCGGCCGCGGCGGCCGCGAGCGCGGCGCCGATCTGCGCTACAACATGGAAATCACGCTCGAGGAAGCTTTTGGCGGCAAAACCGCGCAGATCGAGATCCCGGTCTCGGTCACCTGCGAGGCCTGTTCGGGCATCGGCGCCAAGGCCGGCACCAAGCCGAAGACCTGCTCGACCTGCGGCGGCGCCGGACGCGTGCGGCAGTCGCAGGGCTTCTTCACGCTGGAACGGACCTGTCCGGGCTGCCAGGGCCGCGGCCAGATGATCGAGGACGCCTGCCCGTCCTGCTCGGGTCAGGGGCGTGTCACCCGCGAGCGGACGCTGTCGGTCAACATTCCCCCGGGCGTCGAGGACGGCACCAGGATCAGGCTCGCCGGCGAGGGCGAGGCCGGGGTCCGCGGTGGCCCGCCCGGCGATCTCTACATCTTCCTGTCGCTGGCCCAGCACCAGTTCTTCCAGCGCGACGGCGCCGATCTGCATTGCCGTGTGCCGATCTCGATGGTGACGGCGGCGCTTGGCGGCGAATTCGAGGTGCCGACCATCGAGAAGGGCAAGGCCAAGGTGAAGGTGCCTCCCGGGACCCAGTCCAACCGTCGATTCCGCATTGCATCAAAAGGCATGCCGGTGCTGCGCTCGCGCCAGACGGGCGACATGTATGTCCAGGTCGTGGTCGAGACCCCGCAAAATCTCACCAAGAAGCAGCAGGAATTGCTGGCCGAGTTCGAAAAGCTCTCCTCCGGCAACACCCAGCCGGAATCCGAGGGCTTCTTCACCAAGGTCAAGGATTTCTTCGGTAATCGGGCGAATTGACCCGGCTTGACCGTACCGCCTTCGGCCTATACCTCTTTGTGACCATTTTCTGACACGCCGCGGTCACGCGGTCCCGTCCGGTCCCGACATGCCATTGCCATCGTCCGCGCGTGCGTTGAAGAAGCCCCGTCTCGATGACGAGGTGCGTTTTCTCCGGTCATGGATCGAAAAGCCCCTCCACATGGGCGCGGTGATGCCGTCGGGCAAGCTGCTGGCTCGGACCATGGCCCGTTACGTCGAAATCAATTCGGACGCGCCGGTGGTCGAGCTTGGGCCCGGCACTGGTGCCATCACCTCGGCCCTGGTCGAGCGCGGCGTCGACCAGAAGCGCCTCGTCCTGGTCGAATACAATCCCGGTTTCTGCGCCCTGCTGCGCGACCGCTATCCGCAGGCCAAGGTGGTGCAGGGCGATGCCTATCGCCTGCGCGACACGCTCTGGAACGTCTTGAGCGCGCCGGCCTCCGCTGTCGTCTCGGGCCTGCCGCTGGTCACAAAACCGATGCTGACGCGGCTGCGGCTCGTCCGCGACGCCTTCACGGCGCTCGCGCCCGGGGCGCCCTTCGTGCAGTTCACCTATGCGGTGGTGCCGCCGATTCCGAAATCGCTGCCCGGTGTGTCCACAGAGGCCTCGGAGCGGATCTGGATGAACCTTCCGCCGGCCCGCGTCTGGGTGTATCGCAAGGACTAATTCCGCCGGCATCCCTCTTTGCGTGGCGGACTCGTTTCGCCGAACGCATGGAAGCGGATGTCCGCACCCAAAATCCTGGTCATTCCCGGCTCGCTGCGCACCGGCTCGCACAATGCGAAGCTGGCCGCGGTCGCCGCCTGTGAATTCGCCCAGGCCGGTGTTGACATCACCCGCATCTCGCTTGCCGATTTTCCGCTGCCGATCTACGATGGCGATCTGCAGGCCAAGTCCGGTGTGCCCAAGCACGCGATCAATCTCAAGCGCATGATCGGCGCGCATCATGGCGTGCTGATCGTCTCGCCCGAATACAATGCCTCGGTGCCGCCGCTGCTGAAGAACGCGATCGACTGGGTCAGCCGCGTGCATGAGCTGCACGAACCGCGCGGCGAGGTGTTCCGCAACCGCGTGTTCGCGCTCGCCGGCGCCTCGCAGAGCCGGCTCGGCGCGGCTCGCGCGCTGCAGGCGTTGCGGCTGATCCTCAGCTCCTGCCACGCCAATGTGATCGCCAGCCAGCTCACGCTCGCCTTTGCCGACCAGGCCTATGACGATATGGACAGGCTGAAGCACGAGGGCGATATCGCCGCGTTGAAGGAGCTGGTGCGGCAGTTGATCGACATTTCCCAACGCATGATGTGAGGTGACATGACGCCAGCCGAGATTGCCCCGAAAGACCGCCTGATCGTCGCGCTCGATCTGCCCAGCGTTGATGCCGCGGAAGCGATGGTCAACAGGCTCGGCGATAGCGTCACCTTCTACAAGATCGGCTATCGGCTCGCTTATGCCGGCGGCTTGCCGCTGGTCGGCAAGCTCGCCGACAAGGGCAAGAAGATCTTTCTCGATCTCAAGCTGCACGACATCGGCAACACCGTGGCGCAAGGCGTCGAAAGCATCACCAGGCTGGGTGCGACCTTCCTCACCGTGCATGCTTATCCGCAGACCATGAAGGGCGCCGTCGAAGGCCGCGGCAGCTCCAACCTCAAGATCCTCGCCGTCACGGTGCTGACCTCCTACAACGACGACGATCTGCACGCGGCAGGCTTCCGGCTCGGCGTCTCCGAGCTCGTCGAAGCGCGCGCGCAGCAGGCGCAGGTGCTCGGCGTCGACGGTCTCGTCTGCTCTCCGGAAGAAGTGGGTGCCCTGCGCAAGATCGTCGGTCATCAGATGAACCTCGTCACCCCCGGCATCCGGCCGGCGGGTGCGGCGACCGGTGACCAGAAGCGCATCATGACGCCGGGACGTGCAATCACGGCTGGCGCCGACTATCTCGTCGTCGGACGGCCGGTGGTCGAAGCTACCGAGCCCAAGGCGACCGCGGACGCCATCCAGGCCGAGATCGCGCAGGCGCTCGGCTAATCAACAACAGGGAGAAGGACAATGGCAAAAGGTTACTGGATCGGGCGCGTCGATGTGAGCAACGACGAGGGCTACAAGCCCTATGCCGTCGCCAACGGTCCGATCTTCAAGAAATGGGGTGGCCGCTTCGTGGTCCGCGCCGGCAAGTTCACCACCGTCGAAGGCGCCAGCCGCACCCGCAACGTCGTGATCGAATTCCCGGACTACGAGACCGCGATCGCCTGCTACAACTCGCCGGAATACCAAGCCAACATCAAGGTGCGCCAGCCGCACTCCATCGCCGACCTCATCATCATCGAGGGCTATGACGGCCCGCAGCCGTCGGACGGCTGAGGCGCGAACTTCTCTTACCCTCGCCGAAGGCGCTCGGCCTGCATGGTTCGCCCGGCGATGCAGAGCATCGTCCGGAACGCCCGCTTTGGCGGGCTCCTCACCATGAGGGTCTGATATCTCGCTGCGAACCGCGACCTCATCCTGAGGGCCCGCCGCAGGCGGGCGTCTCGAAGGATGCCGCAGGCGACCTGCCCTCCGGGAGAGGTAAGAGCGCCCCCAATCCCCCCTCGGTTGCCGGAACTGCGTCCCCCCGCTACAACGGCCGTGAGAGGATCACACCATGTCCGACATGCGCTTGATTGTTGCTGGAGCCGGCGGCCGGATGGGCCGGGCGCTGACGCGGGCGATTGCCGAAAGCCAAGGCGCGGTGCTGGTCGGAGCGCTGGAGGCGCCGGGCTCGGAGCTGCTCGGCAAGGATGCCGGCGTGCTCGCCGGGCTGCCGGCCAACGGCATCGAGCTCTCCGCCGATCTCTGGGCGATGTCGAAGGACGCCGACGGCATCCTGGATTTCACCGTGCCAGCCGCCACCATCGCCAATGTCGCGATCGCCGCCGAGCGCGGCCTCGTCCACGTCGTCGGCACGACCGGCCTTTCCGGCTCGGACAATGCCGTGATCAAAAGCGTCACCAACCGCGCCGTCGTGGTGCAGTCCGGCAATATGAGCCTGGGTGTCAATCTGCTCGCCGCCGTGGTCAAGCGCGTCGCCAAGGCGCTCGATGCGAGCTTCGACATCGAGGTCGTCGAGACCCATCATCGCATGAAGATCGACGCGCCCTCGGGTACGGCCCTGATGCTGGGCCAGGCCGCCGCGGCCGGCCGCGGCATCGCGCTCGACGAGCATGCGGCGCGCGGCCGCGACGGCATCACCGGCGCGCGCCGGCCCGGTGACATCGGTTTTGCGTCGTTGCGCGGCGGCACCGCGGCCGGCGATCACAGCGTGAACTTCCTCGGCCCGTTCGAGCGCCTGACGCTGTCGCATCACGCCGAGGATCGCATGCTGTTCGCCCACGGCGCGCTGAAGGCCGCGCTCTGGGCGCACGGCAAGAAGCCGGGGCACTACTCCATGGCCGACGTGCTCGGCCTGTCTGACATCTGAACGAAACGGAAAGCAGTCAATGAGCGAACGTCTTCTCGTGCTGGTGCGGCACGGCCAGAGCGAATGGAATCTGAAGAACCTGTTCACGGGCTGGAAGGACCCTGACCTCACCGAGCTTGGCGTGAAGGAGGCAACCGAAGCCGGCCGCAAGCTGAAGGCGCACGGCCTCGTGTTCGACGTCGCTTACACCTCGGTGTTGACGCGCGCGCAGCACACGCTCGACCTCATTCTCGGCGAACTCGACCAGAAGGGTCTGCCGACTGCGAAGGATCTCGCGCTCAACGAGCGCGACTATGGCGATCTCTCCGGCCTCAACAAGGACGACGCGCGCAAGAAATGGGGCGAGGACCAGGTGCTGATCTGGCGCCGCTCCTACGACGTGCCGCCGCCCGGCGGCGAGAGCCTGAAGGACACCCTCGCGCGAGCACTGCCCTACTACGTTCAGGAGATTTTGCCAGGCGTGCTCAACGGCAAGCGCACCTTGGTTGCAGCCCACGGCAACTCGCTTCGTGCATTGATCATGGTGCTGGAAAAGCTCTCGCCCGAAGGCATTTTGAAGCGCGAGCTCGCCACCGGCGTGCCGATCATCTACCGCCTCAACGCGGATTCGACAGTGGCGTCGAAGCTGGATCTGGCGGGTTAAAAGACGTTCGCGCGCGACGGAGCCGGCCAAACACTCGCTGTCGTCCTGGCGAAAGCCAGGACCCATAACCACCGCCGTTAGTTTTGCGATGACCGATGGTTGGCAGTCGGCGCCAAAACATCTCCCTGGGGTAATGGGTCCTGGCTTGTGTCAGGACGACAATGTGGGAGCAGTTTACGCGTAGCAACTATCTCACTGCACCCCAATCTGCCCGGCTTCCCAGCCCAGCATCGCCTGTTTGCGGGTGATACCCCAGTGGTAGCCGGTGAGCGTGCCGCTCTTGCCGAGTGCTCGGTGGCAGGGCACGACGAAGGACACCGGGTTCTTGCCGACTGCGGCGCCGACGGCGCGTGAAGCTTTCGGGCTGTTGATGTTGCAGGCGATGTCCGAATAGGACACCGCGCGGCCCATCGGGATCTTCAGCAGCGTCTCCCACACCCGGACCTCGAAATCGGTGCCGATCATCACCACGCGCAGCGGCTGATCCGGCCGCCACAGTTTTGTGTCGAAGATGCGCTGCGCCAGCGGTGCGGTGCCTTCGTGATCCTCGACATAGGTCGCGTTCCGCCAGCGCCGGGTCATATCGGCGAGCGCGACCTTCTCCTCGCCCTGATCGGCGAAGGCGAGGCCGGAGAGGCCGCGGTCGGTTGCGATCACGATCGCCGTGCCGAACGGCGAGGGATGGAAGCCGTAGCGCAAGACGAGACCCGCGCCGCCGTTCTTCCATTCGCCCGGCGACATCGCCTCGTGCGTGACGAAGAGATCGTGCAGCCGGCCCGGGCCCGAAAGGCCCGAGTCGAGCGCCGCGTCGAGGATGCTTGCGGAGTCCCTGAGCAGGCCCTTGGCGTGATCGAGGGTGAGCGCCTGCATAAATGCCTTCGGCGTGATCGAGGCCCAACGGCGGAACAGATGGTGCAGTTCGTCCGGCGTGACGCCGGCCGCATCCGCCATCGCCTCGATGGTCGGCTGTGCGCGCCAGTTTTCTGAAATGAAGGCGATCGCCCGGCGCACGGAATCATAGTCGCGCATCGCGGCGTTCTGGGAGCCCGGCCCGGCCAGGCGCTGGTCATGTATCGCGAGTGTCATCATGACTGGAAATGTAGGAGAGGGGAGGCTTCGAAACCACCCGATTTCCGATCCGCAAATTAGGTGACCGGATTGTAGGTCGGGCCGCGCCTGGCGGCGTTCAATGCTTCAACCAAGCCTTTGTAAAAACTTGATTTTTCGTCCGGTCCCAGGAAGCGGGCGATCTGGATCTGGTGGCCCCGCGAGATCAGATAGAGGTGCTCGATGCCAAAATCCTCGTCGATTTCCGCGTCGAGCCGGACCCAGAGCGGATTGAAGGTCCACTCGACGACCTGGCCGCGTTGGCTGATGCGCCGCACGCGCAATTCAGACGGCGTGACCACGATCTCCTCGCTGGCCCGCGCCGCACGGAAATTGACCTTGAAGGCCCACCAGATCACGAGCACGTCCAGTCCGAAGAAGCCGAACACCGGCCACGCACCCATCATCAGGAAGACGAGGCCGGCGACGAAGCTGACGGCGCTCAGGAACAACATCACGGCGAGAAAGCCGGTGCGGTTCAGCGAGCGGTGCGGCGTCAGCCGCGCGGAAAAGATCTGAGGCTCAGCCTCGCTTCCAGATCGTTCGCGCTCAATTTCGTTGCCTGTGCTCATCGTCCCTCAGTATATCCCGATCATGGCGAAAATCACCCGCAAGCCGGCCCCGCGCAAAGCGCCCGTGCCGAAGAAAAAGGCGAAAGCAGCGGTTGCGAAGCCGAGGGCGCCCGCGAAGAAATCGCTCAAAGCCGCCAAACCCTGGACGCCGGCCGAGGTCCGCGAGGTCTTCAGCCGTTTCCGCAACGCCAATCCGGAGCCGAAGGGGGAGCTCGAGCACGTCAATCCGTTCACGCTGCTGGTCGCCGTGGTGCTATCGGCGCAGGCGACCGATGCCGGGGTCAACAAGGCGACGCGCGCCTTGTTTGAGATCGCCGACACACCGCAGAAGATGCTCGACCTCGGCGAGGAACGCCTGCGCGAGTACATCAAGACCATCGGCCTCTACCGCACCAAGGCCAAGAACGTCATTGCGCTGTCGGCAAAGGTGCTCCGCGAGTTCGGCGGCGAGGTGCCGCGCACGCGGGCCGGGATCGAGTCGTTGCCCGGTGCCGGGCGCAAGACCGCCAATGTCGTGCTCAACATGGCCTTCGGCGAGCACACCATGGCTGTCGACACGCATGTCTTCCGCGTCGGCAACCGGACGGGCCTTGCACCCGGCAAGACGCCGCTGGAGGTCGAGCTTGGTCTCGAAAAGGTGATCCCGGCCGAATTCATGCTGCATGCCCATCATTGGCTGATCCTGCATGGCCGCTATACTTGCCTCGCGCGCAAGCCGCGCTGCGAGGTATGCCTGATCAACGATCTCTGCCGGTGGCCGGAGAAGACGGTCTGAGCAACGACCAGGTCATTCCTAATCCGGTTCGTTCGGACCGTACCGGAAAGACGGCGGTGAGAGCGAAGCAGGCTGGGGTGATGTCGTGAGTCAACAGGAACAGATCGCACCGTCATCGCCGGCCGCCGCGGCACCGGCCCCACCGCCCAAGCCCTCGCAGCCACCGGCGAGCTCGCTGTGGAGCCGGCTCGCGATTCCGCTGTTCGCGGTGATCGTCGCGCTCGGCTTCGTCGCGCTGGCAACGCAGCGCTTCGACGAATGGGTCGGCAACGCCGTGGTCCAGACCACCAACGATGCCTATGTGCGTGCCGAGCTGACGCGGCTTGCCAGCCGCGTCTCCGGCGAGGTCCTGACCGTCGGGGTCACCGACTTCCAGCGCGTCAAGGCCGGCGATCTCCTGATCAAGATCGATCCCGCCGACTATGAGGCGCAAGTCGCGCAGTCCGAAGCGGCGGTCGCCGCCGCGCAAGCCGTGCTCGACAATCTGGCCAATCAGGTCGAGCTGCAATATGCGACGATCGCGCAGGCGCAGGCCGCACGGCTCTCGGCCGAAGCCGTGGAGGTCGAGGCGCGGCAGGAGCAGGAGCGTCAGCAATCGCTGTCGCAGGCCGAATCCGGCACGCGGCAGCGGTTCGAGCAGGCGGTCGCAGGCTACGCCAAGGCGCAGGCCGACGTGCGCGCGAGCCGCGCCGTGATCGCGGCCCAGCAGCATCAGCTCGAGGTCCTGCAAGGCACCAAGAAGCAGCGCGCCGCCGACCTCGAAGCGACCAAGGCGACGCTGGCGAGTGCGAAGCTCAAGCTCGGCTACACCAGAATATCGGCGCCGTTCGACGGCGTCGTTGGCGAGCGCCAGGTCCAGCCCGGCGACTACGTCAACATCGGCACCAATCTCATCAACGTCGTGCCGTTGCCGAAGGTCTATGTGATCGCGAATTACAAGGAGACCCAGCTCACTCACGTCGCGCCGGGCCAGGCGGTCGAGATCACCGTCGACAGTTTTCCGCGCGAGAAGCTGCGCGGCCGCGTCGAGCGGATTGCGCCCGCGACCGGCTCGCAGGTCGCGCTGCTGCCGCCGGACAACGCAACCGGTAACTTCACCAAGGTCGTGCAGCGCATTCCTGTGCGCATCCAGTTCGAAGACAACCAGCCGCTGCTGGCGCGGCTGGTGCCGGGCATGTCGGTCGTCACCAGCATCGACACGAAGGCCGCGAATGGCGGACAATGACGATTCCAGTCGCGGACCGCTCTCGCGCGGCGGCGTCGCGTCGCAGCCGCTGTTTGCGGTGGCGGCGGTGCTGCTCGGCTCGTTCCTCGCCAATTTCGACAGCCGCCTGACCACGGTTGGCCTGCCCGACCTGCGCGGCGCGTTCTCGCTTTCATTCGACGAGGGTGCCTGGCTCTCCACCGCAGGCATCGGCTCGCAGATCTTCATCGCGCCCGCGGTGGCCTGGCTTGCCACCGTATTCGGCCTGCGCCGCGTGCTCGGCATTCCCAGCCTCGTCTATGCCGCGATCTCACTGATCATCCCGTTCGTGCACGACTATCCGACATTGCTCGCGCTCAGCGTCGTGCATGGGCTGCTGCTCGGCACCTTCGTGCCTGCGACGCTGATGATCATATTCCGCAATTTGCCGATCCGCTGGTGGCTCCCGGCGATCTCGATCTATTCGATCCGCGTCGGCTTTGCATTGGACACGTCGAGCTCGCTGGTTGGCTTCTATGTCGACCATCTCGGCTGGCAATGGCTGTACTGGCAGAGCGTCGCGATCGCGCCCCTGATGGGCCTGATGGTCTATCTCGGCACGCCGAACGAGCCGGTGAATCGCGCGTTGCTGCGCGAGGCGGATTGGGGCGGCATGCTGCTGCTCGGCGCCGGCGTGTCGATGATCTATGCCGGGCTCGACCAGGGCAATCGGCTGGACTGGCTGGGGTCGGGGACGGTGATGGCGTTGATCGCTGCCGGCGCGGTGCTGTGCGCGGGCTTCCTCGTCAACGAGGCCCTGGTGCGACAGCCATGGGCGCATATCAACGTGCTGTTCTCGCGCAATATCGGTCTGGGGCTGGTCTTGATCCTGCTCTACACGCTGACCAGCCTGTCCAACGCCTCGCTGGTCCCGAATTTCCTCGCCGCCATCGCCCTGCTCAGGCCGGAGCAGAGCGGCCTCTTGCTGCTCACCTATGGTGCGTTGCCGATGTTCGTGCTGGTGCCGCTCTCGATCTGGCTGCTGCGGCATTTCGATACGCGAACGGTGGTGGTCGTGGGATTCGCCTGCTTCGCCGCCGCCAATCTCTGGGGCACGCAGCTCAGTCATGATTGGGCGCGCGAGGATTTCGTTGGCATCGTGCTGCTCCAGGCGATCGGGCAGTCGCTGACCTTGCTGCCGCTGATCATCACGCTGCTGTCCAACTCCGATCCGAGCCGCGCCACGTCGTTTGCCGCCTATATCCAGATCATGCGGCTCGGCGGCGCCGAAATCGGTGTGGCGCTGATGGGGACATGGCTGCGCGTCCGCGAGCAGGTCCATTCCTTCTATCTCGGCCAGAATCTCGGCGTCGGTGATATCGATGTGGTCCGCATGCTGAAGCAGCTCGCCGACCATTTTGCGGCCCATGGTGCGGGCTCGGCACAGGCACGCGCGGTCGGTACGCTCGCGGGCTTCGTCCAGCGCGAGGCCAATGTGCTCGCCTATATCGACGGCTTCTGGTTGTGCTTCTGGCTCGCGATGGCCGCACTCGGCGTCGTCGCGCTGATCACCCGGGCGCCGCCCGGCCCGTTCACGCCGGCGCCGTTCGGCTTCGCCAGGATGCTGCTGCGCAAATGCGGGATGTCGCTGAGGTAGTCACCGTCAGCGCATCTGCCGCGCCGGCTCGATCAGCTCGGGTCGCGGGCCTGACAGCCGCTTGTGCATGTGGACCATGAAGGCCATGCCGAAGATCGGCGTCGCCAGGTTGACGATCGGAATCGAGACGAAGGCCGCGATGACGAGGCCCGCGGTGAAGATGGTCGCGGCGTTGTCCCGCCGCATCGCTTTGGCTTCTTCCGGCGAGCGGAAGCGCATCGCGGCGAGCTCGAAATATTCGCGGCCGAGCAGCCAGGCGGCGGCGAGGAAGAAGACCAGGAAACCGGCGCCGGCGAAAAGCACCAGCGGCAGCGCGATCAGATAGACCAGGATCGTCAGCAGCGCGGTCTTGACGCCCTCGTAGATCGCCTGGCCGAACGGCAGCGCGACGCCCGGCCGCTCGGCCGGATAGTGCTCGCGCTCGACGATGTCGGCGACGTCGTCGACGAACAGGCTCGCCACCAGCGAGGTGATCGCGGGCATCAGGAACACGCCGCCGAACACGACGCCGAGGCCGGCGGCGATCGAGACGATCCAGGACAACACCTCAAGCGATGAGTGCCAGCCCGGACCGAGCAGGCCCTCCAGCCAGGCCTCGCCATAGGTCGCAAACCAGCTCAGGAGCCGCTGCAAGCCGATCGCCAGCACGGTGATCAGCACCAGTGCGACGCCGATCGACCGCCACAGGATCGAGCGCATCGGCGGCGAGATCATTTGCGACAGCGCCCTGACGGCGGCATCCAGCATGGGAGTACCTCTCGGGAAAACCACCCGCGAGAGGTAGACACAGGAGGCCCGTTCGGCAAGGGAGGCCGACTCACTCTGACTGCGTCATAGGAACTCTCGCCCCTCATCCTGAGGAGCTTGCGTAGCAAGCGTCTCGAAGGATAGAGGCCCGGAGCTAGCGGCGGGGCCTTCATGGTTCGAGACGCGCTTCGCGCTCCTCACCATGAGGGGCTTCTACGACGCAATCCGGCTACAGCGGCCCTAAGGCTCTGCCGCGATACTGGCCCAGCAGGTGATGGCGCTGCAGACCGTGCTCCAGCGGCCGAACCCCTTGTAGATCTGGGCAGCGATCTGCTCCTGCTGCTTCAAGGTGCCCTCGGCCTTGATCTGCGGGTCGGAGACGTTGCGGATCGCGAGCCAGCGCGGCGCCTGGTCGCCCATCTCTTGCGCTACGAGGCCGAGGATGGCGTCGCCCATCTCGGAGACGTCGCCGAGCCCCTGGAGATGGAAGTGGTTGTCCGAGGTGTCGAAGCCGAAGAAATCGGTGGTGACCACCGAGGACGCCAGTCCGCTCGGTTTCACCACGAAGATCTTCGGCGCCCTGGTGTTGTCCTTCGGCAATTGCGCGGCATTGGCCTTGAACAGCGTCTTGGCCTGCGTGAATTTCTTCGTCACGGCGGACCTGCTGGAAAAGTGCTCCTGCGCGAAGGGCTGCTTCTTGAACTTCGACAGGCAGTCGAAACGCACGATCGGTGAGACGACGACGTCGCCGACCTCGAATTCCTTGCCGATGCCGCCGGCCGTGCCCGTGGTGATGACGAGCGTCGGCTGCACTTCGGTGATGATCTGGCGCCAGACGTCGATGTTGGGCAGCTCCGGGCCGTCCTGCGACATGTGCGAATCCGATTTGAAGACCACGACCTTCTTCTTGCCGATCGTCGTGGTCCAGTAGGTGCCGAGCCGCTTCAGCTCCTTGGCCGGACAGCCATTGCGCATCTTCTTGGAAATGGCCGCGTAATTGTGCGTGTAGGGCACGTAGTCGTTGCGCGAATCCTTGCCCGGCGTCAGCACGCGGCTGAGCGCGTGGCCCTCGTCGACGGTCCAGGTCACGACCAGCACGTCGGCGCGCGGCAGCGGTCCCTTGCCGTTGCCCTTCGGCTTCGGTCCGGTCTGCGGCGCCAGTCCCTTCGGCCAGGTGATGTCGGTGAAGCGCGACAGTCCGGTCGAGGTCGAAAACGCCATGAACGCGCGGCCCTCGGTCGATTCGGAATCGAAATCGATGATCTCGCGCCGAAAGTCTTCCGCCGTGACCTTTGCAGTCTTCTTCACCGCAGCCTTCGCGACGCGTTTGACCGTGAAGGTCTCGCGCGGCGGCGGCGTGGTGATCGGATCGAAACCAAGATTTCGCTCAACCCATTTACGGTCAGCCAGCATCGCATTGTCTCCGCCAATTGATTTTGACAAACGTCTTCCGTTGCCGGCCCGGTGACTTCGCGCCCGCAATCTTAAATCGCAATCCTTGGCGTCGAAGGGTCGCGACCGCTGACCGATTCTGCGCCGATGTGAGGTTGTCGAGGTTCTGCCCTGCCAAACAAGACGTCTTTTGAAAAAATATTGCTCAATGCCTGAACCAATCTGGCTTTGAGATTACACCTATAGTTGAGGTGCGACAATCCGCTTCCAATCACAAACGGAGGAAGTCATGGCAAGCTCGACCAAACGTGTCGCGTTGATGAACAGCGCACGGAAGTTACCGAAGGGCGCCAAGCTCGTCGGCGCGGCCGATCCCAAACAGGAAATCGAGATCAGCGTCCGCCTGCGTGCCAAGCGGGCGGACGACGAGCAGGTGATGGCGCTGGGTGCGCAACTGCCGCGCGAGCGAAAATATCTCTCGCGTGCCGAGTTCGCCGAGCAGATGGGCGCTGATCCCGCCGACGTCGCCAAAATCGACGATTTCGCGCACCATCACGATCTCAACGTCAAGAGCGTGCATCTGGCATCCCGCACGGTGAAGCTGACCGGCACGGTGAAGGCGCTTGGCGCAGCCTTCGGCGTCAAGCTCAACAAGGTCCGCCACGAGGGCGCGACCTACCGCATGCGCAAGGGCAGCGTGCAGATCCCGGCCGAGCTGGAGGATATCGTCGTCGGCGTGCATGGCCTCGACAACCGGCCGGTGGCGCAGCCGCACTTCCGGCGCAAGGTCACCAGGAAGGGTGCGACCGCGCGCGCGGCGCAGGGCGGCAGCTTCTCGGTCGAACAGATCGCCAAGCTCTACAATTTCCCAGGCGGCGAGACCGGTGCCGGCCAGTGCATCGCCATTATCGAGCTCAACGACATCGACCTGAAGGGCCATCCGACCGGCGCCGGCTACAAGACCTCGGACCTGCGCACCTTCTTCAAGAAGGCGGGCATCCCGATGCCGAAGATCGCGCCCGCGAGCGTCGACGGCGGCGCCAACAAGCCAGGCCATTCCGATGCGGACGGCGAGGTCGTGCTCGACATCGAAGTGGCCGGCGCCATCGCGCCGGGTGCAAAGATCGTGGTCTATTTCGCGCCCAACACCACCAACGGCTTCATCGACGCGGTGAAGGCCGCCGTCCACGACACCGCGCGAAAACCCTCGGTGATCTCGATCAGCTGGGGCGGACCGGAAGACCAGGAGGGCTCGCGGCAATTCGTCGACGGCCTCAACGAGGCGATCCGCGATGCCGCGGCGATGGGCGTCACCGTCTGTGTTGCCTCGGGCGACAATGGCTCGGCCGACATGGGCCAGGATTGGGACGGCAAGCCGCACGCAGACTTCCCGGCCTCGAGCCCCTTCGCGCTCGCCTGCGGCGGCACCAATCTCAAGGCGCCGAATGGCCACATCAACGAGGTGGTCTGGAATGGCGGACCGCAGGGCGGTGCGGGCGGTGGCGGCGTCAGCGTCATGTTCGCGCAGCCGAAATACCAGGCCCACGCGCACGTGCCGAAATCGCCGGCGCATCGGAGCGGCCGCGGCGTCCCTGACGTCGCGGGCGACGCCGATCCCGCCACCGGCTATCAGATCTTCCTCAATGGCGTCGGCACCACGATCGGGGGCACCAGCGCGGTGGCGCCGCTGATGGCCGGATTGATCGCCCGCATCAACGAGGCCACGATGAAGAAGTTCGGCAAGACCGTCGGCTTCATCAACCCGCTGATCTACGCCTCGCACGCGCAAGGCGCGTTCCGCGACATCACGTCCGGCAACAACGACATCACCGGCGATTTGCACGGCATGTACAAGGCCGGCTCCGGCTGGGATCCCTGTACCGGCCTCGGCGTCCCCGATGGTGCGGCGTTGCAGAATTTGCTGGCGGCGTGATCCGAACGCAGCTCTCCCCTCTCTCCGTTCTCAAGGGGAGAGGGTCACACCACGTCCAGTGGCTTGCCGCGCACGTTCGGGCCGAACAGCGCCATGGCGATCACCACGACCAGCATCGTCGCGGTAATCAGGCCGAACACGCCGGTGACGCCGGCTTCCTTCAGCATGTAGGCGACGATGAAGCCTGAGAACGTCGCGCTCAGCCGGCTCATCGAATAGACGAGGCCGGCGGCGCGCGCCCGGATCTGGGTCGGAAACACCTCGGTCTGATAGGCGTGATAGGCGTAAGACATGGTCGTGTTGCAGGCCGTCAGCAGCACGCCGCAGATGATCAGCAGCACAGGCTCGGTCAGCTGCGCGAATGCCGTGCCGAAGACGATGATGGCGACGCACGCACCGGCAATGATCCATCGCCGTTCGAACTTGTCGGCGAAGCTCGAAGCCAAGAGCGGCGCGATCGGATAGGCGAAGGCGACGATGAAGGCATATTGCAGGCTCTTGGTGACGTTGATGCCCTTCTCGACCAGCAGCGTCGGCACCCAGTTGGCGAAGCCGTAGAAGCCGAAGGCCTGGCAGAGGTTGAACACCATGAAGAGGATGACGAGCGAGAGGAAAGGCGGGCGGAACAGATCGGCGAAGCCGACGTCCGCGGCCGCGCGTGCTGCCGGCCGCGCGGACGACGGCGCAGGGCGCGCCGCGCCGGTGTTTCCGCCGGCGGGCTCCAGCGTTGCCAGGATGCGATAGGCCTCCTCACTGCGGCCGTGACGCGCCAGCCAGAGCGGGCTTTCGGGCAGGAACAGCCGCAGCACCCAGACGATCGAGCTGGCGGCCGCCCCGATCAGCACCACCCAGCGCCAGCCGTCGACGCCGAAAGGCGAAAGCGGCACCAGCCACCAGGCAAGCGCGGCGACGACGGGCACCGCGATGAACATGATCGACTGGTTCACCGCGAAAGCGCGGCCGCGGATCCGGCTCGGCACGAGCTCGGTGATGTAGGCATCGATGGTGATGACCTCGACGCCGATGCCGATGCCGGCGAGGAAGCGCCAGAACAACAGGCCTTCCGAGGAGGTCTGGCAGGCCATGATCACGGACGCCGCGGTGTAGCCGAGCAGCGCATAGGTGAAGATCGCGCGGCGCCCAAAACGATCGGCGAGGAAGCCGAGGAAGAAGGTGCCGACGAACAGGCCGGCAAAAGTCGCGGCGACGAAGGCGCCGATACAGGAGAAGCCGAAGAAGGCCTGCGTCGTCGTGGTCAGGAGGCCGCTGCGGTTCAGGCCCGGCGCGATGTAGCCGGTGAGGAACAAATCGTAGATCTCGAAGCAGCCGCCGAGCGAGAGCAGGATGACGAGGCGCCAGACATAGGCGGTGGCCGGCATGGCCTCGAGCCGCCGCGAGATGTCGTCCGGTGCTGCGGAGACGGTGTCGAGCGAGATGCCCGTGTCGATGCCGACGACGCTCATGATGTCCTCCCGTGACGCGCACGCTTCTGGCGGCGCTGGTCCCGGCGGCTTTCTTGCCGAAGCGCATCCGGGTCGGGGCCATGTTGGCGGCTGCCAGCCGGAAATCCAGACGAACATATCGAAGGAAGCGTTCGCGAAACGCGAACTCGTGGTTTCTTCTCCCTCCCCCCGGTTCTTACGGGGAGAGGGCGGGGTGAGGGGCTCTCTCCGCGAATCTGACTATCACCGTTTGCGCGGAAGCAGCCCCCACCCCAACCCTCTCCCCGTAAGAACGGGGCGAGGGAGCACTCCGTCACCGCGGTGTCTATCTCGTGTCTTTCACCCCACCAGCTCCGCCTGCCAGCCGCCGCTACGCACCTGCTCGGCGATCAGTGCGAGCATCAACCGGCGCATCTCTTCCATGGCGTAGGTCATCGGGCGGTTGCGCAGACGGCAGAGGTAGAGCGTGCGGGTCAGCTTCGGATCGATCACCTCGCGTGCGACCAGGCGGCCGGCCGCCAGCTCCTCCCGCGCGAAAAGCTTTGTCGCGATGGTGCAGCCCAATCCCCCCACCAGTGCGCCGGTCATGCCTGTGATCGAATTGGCGTGCAGGATGGCGCTGCCTTCCAACCGCTTGAGCAGGACCGGATCGTCGAGCAGCGCGCGCGAGGACAGGCCGAGGCCATAGCGCAGCAGGATCAGCGGCAGCCGGCTCAGCTCCTCGAACAGCTCCTCGAAGCGGATCGGGGCCTTGCCCTTGCCGACCAGCTTCGGAATGCCGACGAGGAACATCTCCTCTTCGAGCACCGGCTCCGTGATCAGCTCTTTCTCCGACGGCGGATTGTAGACCAGCGCCAAATCGACGCTGGAGATCATCAGGTGCATCAGCGTCGCGCCCGACAGGCTCTCGGTGAGCGACAGCTTGAGCTTGGGATATTTAGTAAGCACCGTGCGCATCAGCTCGACGCCGATCGCCTTGACGCCGGAATTGGCCATGCCGATGGAGATGTCGCCGGCAATGACGCGGGCGCCCTCGCGCACCTCGGTCTCGGCCTCCGCCATCGCGCGCAGGATGATGCGGGCGTGTTCGTAGAGCCGCTCGCCGGCTGCCGTCGGTTCCATGCCGCGCGGCTTGCGCTCGAACAGGGGCGTTGCGAATTCGGCCTCCAGGTTCGAGATATGATGGCTCAGCGCCGACTGCGCGACGTTGATCTGGTCGGCCGCGCGCGACAGGTTCCGCTGCTCGTAGACGGCGATGAAATAGCGGAGCTGGCGCGAATCCATGGGGCGATCAAGCGTTCTAAAAGCACGAAGGCAATCTTCGACAGATTATATTTTTCAGAAGGCTTGTGAAGGCCTAGTCTTCGAGGGCCGAACCGACAGGGAGAGACGCATGGCCGAAGCCGAATTGCCGCTTGCGGGCGTGCGCGTCGTCGAGATGACCCACATGGTCATGGGCCCGACCTGCGGCATGATCCTGGCGCAGCTCGGGGCCGACGTGATCAAGGTCGAGCCGCCCGCGGGCGACAAGACCCGCAGCCTGGGGGGCATGGGCACCGCCTTCTTCCCGTTGTTCAACCGCGGCAAGCGCAGCGTGGTGCTGGATTTCGAGAAGCCGGAGGATCGCGACACCATGCACCGGCTGCTTGCGACGGCCGACGTGTTCCTGGAGAATTTTCGCGATGGCCAGCTCGAGAAGCAGGGGCTTGGCGCGGACGAATTGCGCCGCCGGCACCCGGATCTGATCATCGCCGGCCACAAGGGTTTCCTCTCCGGTCCCTACGAGCATCGCCCCGCGCTCGACGAGGTCGTGCAGATGATGGCGGGCCTTGCCGCCATGACCGGCACCAGCGAAAAGCCCCAGCGCGTCGGCTCGTCCGCCAACGACATCATGGGCGGCATGTTCGGCGTGATCGCGATCCTCGCGGCGCTCTATCAGAAGCGCGGAGGAAAACCCGACGGCGCCGACATCCGCATCGGCCTGTTCGAGAATTGCCTGTTCCTGGTCGCCCAGCACATGGTCGAATACGAGATGACCGGCAACAAGCCGCGCTCGATGCCGGAGCGCGAGCATGCCTGGCCGATCTACGACATCTTCGAGACCGCCGGCGGCGAGCGCATCTTCATCGGCGTCGTCACCGAAGGCCATTGGCGGAGCTTTTGCCGCGAGTTCGGCCTGACTGAACTCCTCGATGATCCCGCCTTGCGCACCACGACCGATCGTATCCTGGCGCGCGGTCGGATCATTCCGCGCGCCGCTGAAATCATCAGACAGTGGGACATGGCAAAACTGTCGCAGAGGCTCGATGCGCTCAACATCTGCTTCTCGCCGATCAACCGGCCTGAGGATCTCTTCGCCGATCCCCACGTGCTGCGGCCGGGCGGGCTCGTCAACAACATCACCGCCGACGGCAAGCCGTTCCGGGTGCCGGCGCTGCCGATCGAGTGGAACGGCAGCAATATCGGCGAAGGCCTGAAGGTCGCGCCGCTCGGCGCCGACACCGCGGCCGTTCGCGCCGAGATCGACAACGAAGATGTCACGTCGAAAACAACAGGGAGGTGCGCATGAGCCGGATTGAGGAGATTTACCCCGCAGAGCGCATCAGCCTGCGCGAGGTCGGTTTGCGCGACGGACTCCAGCTCGTGAAGAAAATTCCGTCGACCGACGCCAAGCAGCGCTGGGTGCGCGAGGAATATGCCGCCGGCGTGCGGCATTTCGAGGTCGGCTCGTTCCTGCCGGCAAAGACCTTTCCGCAATTCGTCGATGTCCGCGACGTCGTCGCGACCGTCGCGGCATTGCCCGGCGCGCATGGCATCGCGCTTGCGCTCAATGAGCGCGGTGTGAATGAGGCCCTTGAATCCGGCGTCGGCGAGATCGCCTCGGTGATCTCGGCAACGGAAGAGCACAGCCAGGCCAATGCGCACCGCTCGCGCGAGTCCGCGATCGCCAATCTGAAGCGTCTGTGCGAAATGCGCGATGCGAGCCCCCACAAGCCGCTCGTGAACGCCGCGATCTCGATGGCGCTGGGCTGCTCGATCATCGGTGCGGTTGACCCCGCAGAGGTGCTGCGGCTGGTCGACAAATGCCTGGAGGCCGGCGTCGATTTCGTCGGCATCGCCGACACCGTCGGCTATGCCGGGCCGAAGCAGGTGGCGGAGCTGACGCGCGCCGCGGTGAAGCTCGCAGGGCCAAAGCCGATCTGCATCCATCTTCACGACACCCGCGGCATGGGCATCGCGAACGCGGCCGCGGCGCTCGACGAAGGCGCACGTATCCTCGACGGCTCGCTCGGCGGCCTCGGCGGCTGCCCCTTCGCGCCCGGCGCGACCGGCAACGTCGTGTTCGAAGATCTCGTGTTCCTGTGCGAGAGCAACGGCTTTGCGACGGGCATCGATTTGGAGAAGCTGATCGCGGTGCGCAGGATCCTGCGCGAGGAAATGCCGAACGAGGCGCTCTACGGCGGCGTCGCGCGGGCGGGATTGCCGGGTGGGAGCGCGAAGGCGGCGTAGTCACAGCACAGAGCGGGATCTGTTTCCTTCTCCCCTTGCGGGAGAAGGTGGCGCGCAGCGCCGGATGAGGGGTTCTATCAGCACACTCGATTGCGAGAGGATTTGCGCGCCGAGAGAAACCCCTCACCCGTCTCGCCGCTATCGCGTCGAGCCACCCTCTCCCACAAGGGGAGAGGGAAAATTTGCCGCGCTGCTAGTCCAAGCTACTCATGCCGATGCCCGTGCTTGCGCGCCTTCATCTGCTTCCCCTCGCCCGTCGGGATCATCACCACGCGGCCGTAGCGGACGCCGCGCTCGGCGATGATGTGGTCGGCGAAATGCCTGACCTCGCCGGCGTCGCCGCGCAGTGCCGTCATCTCCATGCAATTGTTGTCGTCGAGATGGACATGCAGCGTCGCCAGCGCGAGGTCGTGGTGGCCGTGGAATTCCTGCACCAGGCGCTTTGAGAGATCGCGGGCGGCGTGGTCGTAGACATAGACGAGGCCGGCGACGCAGGGCCCGGTCTGCGCGGTGCCCTCGGTGCTCTGTTGCAGGCCGGCGCGGGCGAGGTCGCGAATGATCTCGGACCGGTTCTGATAGCCGCGCGCTTCCGCGGCCGCGTCGATCTCTGCCAGCAGATCGTCCTCGATCGTGATCGTAATTCGCTGCATCAGAATGCTCCTTCGCGCCGCTCTTGCTTACCTCGCCCCGCTTGCGGGGAGAGGTCGGAATTCAAGCCTAGCTTGAATTCCGGGTGAGGGGGGACTCTCCGCGAATACAACTCCTGCTGTTGTTGCGGAGGCGCCCCTCACCCCACCCTCTCCCCGTAAGAACGGGGAGAGGGAGTGCACCCTCACAGCCGCGTCGCCCGCAGCCGCAGCGCATTTCCGACCACGCTGACCGAGGACAGCGCCATCGCCGCCGCCGCGATGATCGGCGAGAGCAGCACGCCGAAGGCCGGATAGAGGATGCCGGCTGCGATCGGAATGCCTGCGGCGTTGTAGATGAAGGCAAAGAACAGGTTTTGCCGGATGTTGCTCATGGTCGCCTGCGACAGCTTTCGCGCACGCACGATGCCGGTGAGATCGCCCCTCAGCAGGGTGACGCCGGCGCTCTCCATCGCCACGTCCGTGCCGGTGCCCATGGCAATGCCGACTTCGGCCGCGGCCAGCGCCGGCGCGTCGTTGACGCCGTCACCGGCCATCGCGACGCTGCGGCCGGCCTTTTGCAGCTTTGTCACCACCGCGCTCTTCTGGTCCGGCAGCACCTCGGCCTCGACCTCGGCGATGCCGAGCCGACGCGCCACCGCTTCAGCCGTGGTGCGGTTGTCGCCGGTCAGCATGATGACCTTGATGCCTTCGGCCGCCAATGCCTTCAGCGCCTCCGGAGTGGAAGTCTTGACCGGATCGGCGATCGCGAACAGGCCGGCAAGCCGGCCGTCGACGGCCATGTTGATCACGGTCGCGCCGTCGCCGCGCAGCCGTTCGGCCTCCGTATCGAGCGTTTTGGTGTCGATGCCGATCGACGTCAGATATTTTGCATTGCCGAGCACGATGGTTTTGCCGTCGACCTTGCCGGTCGCGCCCTTGCCGGTCGGCGAATCGAATTGCTCGACCTGGCCCAGCGTAAGCTGCTTCTCCTTCGCCGCGCGCATGATCGCGTCGGCCAAGGGATGCTCGCTGGCACGCTCGACGCTGGCCGCCATGCGGAGGATGTCATCCTCCGCAAAACCGGCCGAAGGGACGATCGCAACCACCTTGGGCTTGCCCACGGTCAGCGTGCCGGTCTTGTCGACCACCAGCGTGTCGATCTTCTCCATCCGCTCCAGCGCCTCGGCGTTCTTGATCAGCACGCCTGCCTGCGCACCGCGGCCGACGCCGACCATGATCGACATCGGGGTCGCGAGCCCGAGCGCACAGGGGCAGGCGATGATCAGCACGCTGACGGCGGCGACGAGACCGTAGGCCAGCCGCGGCTCCGGCCCGAACCAGGCCCAGGCCGCGAAGGCGGCGAGCGCGACGGCGATCACGGTCGGCACGAACCAGCCCGCGACCTGGTCGGCGAGGCGCTGGATCGGCGCGCGCGAGCGCTGCGCATCCGCGACCATCTGCACGATCTGCGACAGCAGCGTCTCGCGCCCGACCTTGTCGGCGCGCATGATGAAGCTGCCCGACTGGTTGAGCGTGCCGGCGATGACCTTTGCGCCGGCCTCCTTGGTCACCGGCATGGATTCGCCGGTCACGAGGGATTCGTCGAGCGAGGAACGGCCTTCCAGAATGACGCCGTCGACCGGCACTTTTTCGCCCGGACGCACGCGCAAGCGGTCACCGGCATGAAGTGCGTCGATCTCGACCTCGTGCTCGCTGCCATCAGGCTCGACGCGGCGCGCGGTCTTCGGCGCGAGCTGCAAAAGTGCCTTGATCGCACCCGATGTCGCATCGCGAGCGCGCAGCTCCAGCACCTGCCCGAGCAGCACCAGCACGGTGATGACGGCGGCAGCTTCGAAATAGACGGCGACCGCGCCGCCATGGCCGCGGAAGGTGGCGGGGAAAATCTGCGGCGCGATGGTGCCGATCAGGCTGTAGACATAGGCAACGCCCGTGCCCATCGCGATCAGCGTGAACATGTTGAGGTTGCGCGTCAGCAGCGACTGCCAGCCGCGGACGAAGAACGGCCAGCCAGCCCACAGCACCACGGGCGTGGCGAAGACGAGCTGGATCCAGTTCGACAGCGCCGGATCGATCCAGTTGTGCGGGCCCGCGAGATGGCCGCCCATCTCCAGCGCCACGGCCGGCAGCGCCAGCGCACCGCCGATCCAGAATCGCCGCGTCATGTCGGCGAGTTCGGGGTTGGGACCGGTGTCGAGGCTTGCAACCTCCGGCTCCAGCGCCATGCCGCAGATCGGACAGCTTCCGGGCCCGACCTGGCGTACGTCCGGATGCATCGGGCAGGTGTAGATCGTGTCCGCGGGCATCTCGGGCGCCGGTGTTTTCTGCTCTTCGTTCTTCTCGGCGAGATATTTTGCGGGATCGGCGGCGAATTTGGTGCGGCAGCCGGCCGAGCAGAAATGGAAGGTCTCGCCGTGATGGTCGAACCGGTGTTTTGAGGTCGCGGGATCGACCGTCATGCCGCAGACAGGATCGCGGACTTTTGTCGCGGCGGCGCCGAGGTCGTGGGCGTGATCGCCGCAGCATGAGGAAGCCGCGGGCTCGGCGACCGGCGCAGCCTTGCTGGAACAGCCGCATCCGGAATCTGTTTCCGGCTTGTGATGGTGCCCGTGTTCGGCGTCGTTCATTGCCATGCTCCGGCCTTGCAACATATACCCTAGGGGGGTATATAGTCGGCATGCGCAAGGACATCAAGGCATCTGTCGGAAAGCGTCTCGGCCGGATCGAGGGGCAGGTTCGCGGCCTCTCGAAAATGGTCGAGGAAGACCGCTACTGCATCGACATCGTCACGCAGATCTCGGCGGTGCGCGCCGCGCTGCGCCGGGTCGAGGAAGAGGTTTTGAAGGACCACGTCGCCCATTGCGTCGAGCATGCGATCGCGAGCGGCGACAAGGCCGACCAGCGCGAGAAGATCGCGGAATTGATGGCGGTGATCGGGCGGGCGGAGCGGTAGGTTTTACTCTTGTCGCTCCGGCCTACGCCGCCTTCTCGCGCGTCCGACCGCGCCGCCTTGGGCGGTACATCGCCAGCTTCTTCAGCAGCCGAAAGTGCTCCGAGACGGTGACGCGCTCGGCCATCTCTGCCGGCTGCGCGGGCGTATCGCCCGTCACTTCCTTAGCCGGAATTTCACCCGGCGCCGCTTCGTCAATCGCTTCAGGAACGAGCGGCGGCGCACTGAGCGTTTCTGGAAACACACTGAATGTGCCGGCTACCTCCTCGAGCGGCTTCTGCTTGTCGGCCCAGTGCAAGGCGGTGTAGTCGAAGCCGTGCACGATGGTGGGTTTGACGACTTCGAAATAGGGCGAGATGTCGAAGTCGCGGGGCATGTAGAGCGAGGAATCGCGGATGTGCAGGATCTCGCGGCGTGCGGCGCGGCTGCCGGCCTTGGTGATCTTGGGCAGGATCGGGTAGCGCACGGCGTCGAAGGCCTGCGCGATCAGCGCCGAGCAGATGATCTTGGTGGGATCGCCCGAGCCGATCGAGATCATGCGGCGCCGCCAGCGCTGCGGGATCGGCAGCGGAAACAGAAAGCGCATCAGGTCGACGATGTTCTTGGTGTCGTAGCCGAAGCCGATGCGGTTGATCGCATAGCGGCAGACCGTGGTGCGGTCCTCATGGGACAGCCCGACCGGGCGGCAGACCCGGGTGTGATAGGGGAAATATTTCGACAGCGGCGCGGAGGTGACGCCTTCGCCGATATTGGCCTCGATCAGCACGTGCGGCTCGCCATTAGGCTCTTCGGCACCTTCGATCGGACCGACATAGAGCGCGGCGTGGGACCAGGTGGACTGCGTCAGATATTTGATGATGCCAGAGATGCGGTTGTTGCCCTCGACCAGCAACACGTCGCCGGGCTCGATGATGCCGCGCAGATGCTCGGGGTCGCTCGGCGTGAACGGCTCATAGCCCGGCACCTCCTTTGAGAGGTACGCGGCAATCAGCTTGCCGACTGAGTCCAGGACCGTCCCCATTTCAAAACTCCCCCACGGCCTTTTCCGGCCGTCTTTTTCTCTTCTCTATCATGGTCGGAACGTGTTGCAATTCGGTTCATCACTCCGTGACATCAAGCATGATTGATTCACCATGATGGTTGCCGCGCAACACCAGATACGGCAAGGTTCGCTAGCTGTTCCCGTTTGCCGCAAGTCTCCGGAAACCATGACATGACAATCACGCGCCGCAGCTTCCTATCGGCGTCGGCGGGCCTTGCCGCGATGCCGGTCCTGCGCGCAACCGCCGCGACCCTGCCGCGCGAGGCTGACATTGTCGTGATCGGCGCGGGTGCGGCCGGAATTGCCGCGGCGCGGCGCATCATGGCGGCCAATCGCAAGGTCGTGGTGGTGGAAGCGGCGTCGCAGATCGGTGGGCGCTGCATCACTGACACGACGAGCTTCGACACGCCGTTCGATCGCGGCGCGCGCTGGATGCACAATCCCGACACCAATCCGATGATCCGGTTGGCGCGCAGTGCCGGCCTCGACGTGCTGCCGGCGCCATCAGGACAGAAGATGCGCATCGGCCGCCGCAACGCACGGGCCGGCGAGACCGAGGAGTTCCTGGCGGCGCTGGTGCGCGCCAACCGCGCCATCGACGAAGCCGCGCGCGGCAAGCTGGATACCGCTTGCGCATCGGTGCTGCCGAAGGATCTCGGCGACTGGGTCGGCGCGGTCGAGTTCACGCTCGGCGCCAGCTTCGCCGGCAAGGACCTGAAGGCGTTTTCTGCGATCGACAAGGCGCGCGCGCAGGACCGCAACGCCGCGATCGCCTGCCGCCAGGGCCTAGGGACCCTGATCACCAAACTCGGCGAGCAGGCGCCGGTGGCGCTGTCGACACCAGCGAGCCGGATTACCTGGAGCAATCGCGACGTCGGCGTGGAGACGCAGGCCGGCAAGATCGCGGCGCGCGCCGCCATCATCACGGTCTCGACCAATGTGCTGACATCGGGTGCGATCAAGTTTGGGCCTGACATTCCGAAGCGCACGCTCGATGCCGCGTCAAAGCTCACCCTCGGAAGCTACGATCATATCGTGCTGCAATTGCCTGGCAATCCGCTCGGCCTGTCGCGCGACGACATCCTGATCGAACAGAGCAATTCGACGCGCACGGCGCTGATGTTCGCCAATATCGGCGGCTCCTCGCTGTGCTCGATCGATGTCGGCGGCTCGTTCGGCCGCGATCTCTCCGAGCAGGGCGAGAAGGCGATGACGGCCTTCGCCAGAGAATGGATCACAAAACTGTTCGGCAGCGAAGTGACCGCCGCCGTGCAGAAAGCCAGCGCAACGCGCTGGAATGCCTCGCCCTTCGTGATGGGCGCGATGTCGGCGGCCTCCCCGGGCGGTCAGCTCTCGCGAAAAATCCTGACCGAGCCGATCGGCAATATGTTCCTCGCCGGAGAAGCCACCCACGAGACGCTGTGGGGCACCGTCGACGGCGCCTGGGAAAGCGGCGAGCGCGCTGCGGACGCGGCGCTACGCAAGATCGGCGCACTGAAGGACGAGCCGGCCGACGTGCCGACCCAGTCGACCAAGAAGCGCAGGGCAAGGCCGCAGCGGAATTAAGCTGTCGTCGTCCTGGACAAGCGCAGCGAAGCGGAGCGTAGATCCAGGACCCATTACCCCTGGCAGTCGTTTGGCGAAGACTTGGGGTTATAAACGCTGACCGGGGTAATGGGTCCTGGCTTTCGCCAGGACGACAATGGATGGCTTATCGCAACACCCCATCCAGCACCGGCAGCCCCGCAATCACCGCCATTGCAATCAGCCCATAGCAGATACCGCGAAACACGCGCTCGCTGGCGCGGCCGAACAGCGATGCACCAAACGCGACGCCGACCGCGTAGACCGGACCGACGATCAGCGAGAGCACCAGCGATTCGCGTGAGATCAGGCCGGTGGTCGCGTAGCTGACCATCGAGAAAAAATCCGACGCGCCGAAGAACAGCAGGATGTTGGCGCGCGCGACGATCGGCGCGATGGGGCGGCCGAGCCAGTAGCCGACGATCGGCGGGCCGCCGGTCTGTGCGAGGCCGCTGCAGAAGCCGGAGAGGCTGCCGATACCGACCGAGAGCCAGGCGTGGTCCTTGCCGCGATAGCGCCAGCCCGACAACAATAGAAGCAAGAGCGCGGCGACGAAGCAGGAGATGATCCATCGCGTGGTGACGGGCTCGAGCACGCTGAGGAAATAGGTGCCGACGGGTACGCCGACCAGCGCGCCCAGCACGATCACGGCGGTGGCCTTGCGGTCGGCCTTGCGCCAGGCGTCGGGCAGCAGCGGCGCGGCCGCGACGAAATCGATCACGAGGAGCAGTGCCGCAACGAGACGCGGCGCCGCGATGCTGCTCGCCAGCGGCATGAAGATCAGCGCCGAGCCGAAGCCGGAGAAGCCGCGCGCGGTGCCCGAAACGAAAGCGACGGCGCAGAGCGCCATCGCAATAGTGAGGCCGACGTCCTTCGGAAGGAAGTCTGTGAGACTCATGCTCTCAAAGTACCGCCGGTCTTCTTCGCCACCTCCGCCACGATTTTCGCGGCGACGGCCTCGATCTCCTGGTCGGTCAGGGTCTTCTCGCGCGGCTGGATCGTCACCGCGATCGCGATCGACTTCTTGTCGTCGTCGATGCCCTTGCCTTCGTAGACGTCGAACACGTTCACGGCGGTGATCAGCTTCTTGTCGACACTCTGAGCCGCGCGCACGATGTCGCCGCCCTTCACGGTGCGGTCGACGATGAAGGCGAAATCGCGCGAGACCGGCTGGAATGCCGACAACTCGATCACGGGCTTGGCCCGGGTCGGCTTTTTCTTCGCCTCGGGGATGCGGTCGAGGATCACCTCGAACACCATCAGCGGGCCGCCGGCGCCGAGCGCCTCGAGCGCGCGCGGATGCATCTCGCCGAAATGGCCGAGCACGTTCTGCGGCCCGATCTGGATCGTGCCGGAGCGCCCGGGATGCAGCCAGGATGGGCCGCCCGCGACGATCTGAAGAGCCTGCATCGGCGCACCGGCCGCGGCGAGCAAGGCAAGCGCATCGGCCTTGGCGTCGAACAATTCAGCCTGCGCCGAACCCGACCAGTGCCGGCCGAGACCTTGCGACGACGCAAAGCCGCGGCGGACGCCGCTCGCCGCCATGAACTGATCCTGCGGACGGTCGCCTTTGAACACCTGCCCGACCTCGAACAGCGCGACATCGCCAAAGCCGCGATCGGCATTGGCCTGCGCCGCCGCGATCAGGCCCGCCAACAGGGTCGGCCGCATGTCGGAGAGGTCTGCCGCGATCGGGTTGGCGACCTCGAGTTCGCGCTGGCCGCCGCCGAACAGCATTGCCGCAGACTTGGTGATGAAGGACCAGGTCACCGCTTCGATGATGCCGCGGCTCGCCAGCGCGCGCCTGGCGCGGCGGGTGCGGAGCTGGAGCGGGGTCAGCACGGATTTGCGTGCGTCCTCGCCGCGCTCGAACGGCGTCATCGGCACCTTGTCGACGCCGAAGATGCGGACGACTTCCTCGACGAGGTCGGCCTTGCCGTGGACGTCGGAGCGCCACGACGGCACCGCGACCTTCACGACCGGTCCCGGGCCCGCCATCATGAAGCCGAGATGGGTCAGGATGCGCTTCATCTCCGGCATCGGCACCTCGATGCCCGAGAGGCGCTTGACCTCGGTGACCGGAAAATCGATCACGCGGTCGTCGCCGAAGGTCTTGCCGACCACGACGTTCTCGGACGGCGCGCCGCCGCACATCTCCATCACCAGCTTGGTGGCGAGCTCCAGCCCAGGCACCATGAAGGCCGGATCGACCCCGCGCTCGAAGCGGTAGCGCGCATCCGAATTGATGCCGAGCTTGCGGCCGGTCTGGGCGATGTTGATCTCGTTCCACAGCGCCGATTCGATCAGCACGTCGGTGGTGTTCTCGTCGCAGCCCGAGGCCTCGCCGCCCATGATGCCGGCAAGCGATTCGACGCCGTGCTCGTCCGCGATCACGCAGACGCCGGGATCGAGATTGTAGCTGCGGCCGTCAAGCGCGAGCAGCGTCTCACCGTCACGGGCGCGGCGCACCACGAGATCGCCCTTCACTTTCTTCGCGTCGAACACGTGCAGCGGCCGTGCGCGGTCGTAAGTCATGAAGTTGGTGATGTCGACCAGCGCGTTGATCGGGCGCAGGCCGATCGCAGTCAGCCGCTTCTGCAGCCATTCCGGCGACGGGCCGTTCTTCACGCCGCGCACGAGGCGCAGTGCGAAGCCCGGGCAAAGCGCCGTGTCTTCGACCGTGACCTTTACCGGGCACGGGAATTCGCCCTTGATCGGCTTGATGGTGGGGTCTTTGAACTTGCCCATGTCGGCGGCGGCGAGATCGCGCGCGATGCCGTGCACGCCGGTGCAGTCCTGCCGGTTCGGCGTCAGATTGATCTCGACCACGGGATCGCCGAGGCCGGCCCATGCGGCGTAAGCCGCGCCGATCGGCGCATCCGCGGGCAATTCCATGATGCCGTCATGGTCGTTGGAAATCTGCAATTCAGCCGCCGAGCACAGCATGCCGCGGCTCTCGACCCCACGGATGGTGCCGACACCCAGCGTGATGTCCTTGCCGGGAATGTAGGTGCCGGGCGGCGAGAACACGCTGACGAGACCCGTTCGCGCATTCGGCGCGCCGCACACCACCTGCACGGGCGCGCCGCCGTCGCCGGTGTCGACCATGCAGACGCGCAAGCGGTCCGCATTCGGATGCTGCTCGGCGGATATCACCTTGGCGATGGTGAAGGGCTTCAGCGCCTTCGCCTTGTCCTCGATGTTCTCGACCTCGAGCCCGATCATGGTGAGCTTCTCGGCAAGCTTTTCCAGCGGCTCGTCGGTGTCGAGATGTTCCTTCAGCCAGGAGAGGGTGAATTTCATGGCCGCTTTTTCTCCACGGAGACGGTCTGCTCCCTCTCCCGCTTGCGGGGGAGGGCTGGGGTG